>NZ_JBFAKW010000048.1:0-65726 GCF_040655955.1 Streptomyces sp. NPDC050263
GTAGCTCCGCTACGAGGACTCTCGCCCGGCACACCGAGAGCACGCACCGAACGCCGCTCCTTCTCCCACGGAGATCCATCAGAAGCCCCCTAGTGGCCCGGCCGGGGCCAAGGGAAGGCGGCCCCGGTGCGACGAGAAACGACGACAAGGCATTTTCGTGAACATGCGTAACCAGTGGCCGGTCCTGCCGATCGTGGCGGGGCTGGCCTCCGGCCTGTTGACCGGCTGCGGCACCCAGAGCGGAGGCTCGGGCGGCGACGCCTCCTCCGTGGTCCTGGGCATGTCCGACGACGTCCTGAGCACCGACCCCGCCGCCGGCTACGACCCCGGCTCCTGGCTGTTGTTCAACAACGTCTTCCAGTCGCTGCTCAGCTTCCCCAAGGGCGGCACCGAACCCGAGCCCGACGCGGCCGAGGAATGCTCCTTCACCGACACGAAGACCCAGGTCTACTCGTGCACGCTGAAGGACGGCCTCAAGTTCAGCAACGGCGACGCGCTCACCTCCGAGGACGTCAAGTTCTCCTTCGACCGCATGCTGAAGATCAACGACGACGCCGGGCCGGCGATCATGTTCCCCATGCTCGACAAGGTCGAGACCCCCGACGCCAAGACCGTCGTCTTCCGCCTCAAGAGCGCCGACGCCACCTTCCCCAGCAAGCTCGCCTCGGGCGCCGGCTCCATCGTCGACCACAAGGAGTACGACGTCGACGGCCTGCGCAAGGACGGCGGCGCCGTCGGCTCCGGCCCCTACAAGCTGGACTCCTTCGGCGAAGACGAAGCCGTCTTCTCCGTCAACGAGAACTACCGGGGCACCGCCGCCGACGCCCGCAACACCGGCGTCACCCTCAAGTTCTTCGGCGGAGACCAGAAGGCCCTCAAGAAGGCCCTGCTCGCCGGCGACGTCGACATCGCCTACCGAGGCCTCACCGCCGACGACATCTCCGGCATCCAGCAGAGCACCGACGCCGACACGGCCGTCGAGGTCGTCGAAGGCAGCAGCGCCGAAGTCCAGCACCTCGTCTTCAACATGAACGACCCCGTCGCCGGCAAACTCGGCGTCCGCCAGGCCATCGCCCACCTGATCGACCGCGAAGCCCTCATCAAGGACGTCTACCAGGGCACCGCCGACCCCCTCTACTCGATCATCCCGGCCGGCATCACGGGCCACAACACCGCCTTCTTCGACCGCTACGGCGCCCGCCCCTCGAAGGCCGAGGCCGCCGACGCGCTCGCCGACGAAGGCATCACCGACAAGGTGAAACTCACCCTCTGGTCCACCCCGTCCCGCTACGGCCCGGCCACCGACCAGGAACTCGAGACCATCGCGGCCCAGCTCAACGCCAGCGGCCTCTTCGACGCCGACGTCCGGTCCGTCGCCTTCGACCAGTACGAGAAGGACATCGCAGACGGCAAGTACGGCGTCTACGTCAAGGGCTGGGTGCCCGACTACCCCGACGCCGACAACTTCACCTCGCCCTTCTTCGGCGAGGGCAACGTGCTCAGCAACAACTACAGCAACACCACCATCACCGGCACGCTCATCCCGCGCACCGCCGCCCAGAGCGACCGCAGCGCCACCGACACCGACTACGGACGTCTCCAGGACATCGTCGCCGAGCAACTGCCCGTCCTGCCCGTCTGGCAGGCCAAGCAGTACGCCGTCGTCAGCGAGAACGTCTACGGCCTCGAGAGCTGCCTCGACGCCTCGACGGTGTTCCGCTTCTGGGAACTCAGCAAGGCCTGACCGCCGCACGGCACACGCAAAGGGCGCCCCTCTCCGGCCGAAGCGGAGAGAGGCACCCTTCCCGCACGCTACTGCGCGCCCGGGCGCACCAGACCGCTCTCGTACGCGTACACCGCCGCCTGCACCCGGTCCCGCAGCCCCAGCTTCGTCAGCACATGCCCCACATGCGTCTTCACCGTGGTCTCGCTGACGAACAGATCGGCGGCGATCTCGGCGTTCGACAACCCCCGCGCCACCAGCTTCAACACCTCCACCTCACGGTCGGTGAGAGTGTGCAGGGTGTCCGGCACCGGCTCGTCGCCCGACGGCAGATGCGTGGCGTACTTGTCCAGCAGCCGCCGCGTGATGCTCGGCGCCAGCATCGCCTCACCGGCGGCCACCACCCGGATCGCCTGCACCAACTCGTTCGCCGGCGCGTCCTTCAACAGGAACCCGCTCGCCCCGGCCCGCAGCGCCTCCACGACGTACTCGTCGAGGTCGAACGTCGTCAGCACCAACACCTTCGCCGGACCGTCCCGACCAGGACCGGTGATCTGCCGGGTCGCCTCCACCCCGTCCATCCGCGGCATGCGGATGTCCATCAGCACCACATCGGGCTGCAACGCCCGCACCTGGTCGAGAGCCTGCAGGCCGTCTCCGGCCTCGCCGACGACCGCGATGTCCTGCTCGGCCTCCAGGATCATGCGGAAGCCCGTGCGCAACAGCGGCTGGTCGTCGACCAGTAGGACACGGATGGCCACGTGGATCTCCTTTTTTAGCCCGGGCCCATTCTGCCCTGCGCCCCACCTTCCGACTCGGCCGCCCTCACCGACGGCACCACCGGCAACGGATACGGCGGGGGAGTGCCCCCGAACTCCGGACAGTGCGCCTGGTGATCGCACCAACCGCACAGCTTCGTCGGCCGTGGCCGCCACTCACCCGTCTCCGTGGCCAGCCGGATCGCCTCCCACAACGCCAGCAGCCTGCGCTCCACCCGCTCCAGATCGGCCACGACCGGGTCGTACGTCAGCACGTCACCACTGCCCAGGTACACCAGCTGCAGCCGCCGGGGCACCACGTTCTTCAACCGCCACACGACCAACGCGTAGAACTTCATCTGGAACAGCGCACCGTCCGCGTACTCCGCCCGCGGCGCCTTGCCCGTCTTGTAGTCGACGATCCGCACCTCACCGGTCGGCGCCACATCCACCCGGTCGATGATCCCGCGCAGCCGCAGCCCCGACTCCAGCTCCGTCTCCACGAACAGCTCCCGCTCGGCAGGCTCCAGCCGCGTCGGATCCTCCAGCGTGAACCAGCGCTCTACCAGCCGCTCCGCCTCCGCCAGCCAGCCCGCGAGCCGCTCGCCCTCCGGATCGTCCGCGAACAGCTCCACGACCTCCGGCCGCGACTCCCGCAGCCGGTCCCACTGGCCCGGAATCAGCGACTTCGCCCGCGGCGCCGTCCGCTCCGCCGCCGGCGCGTCGAACAGCCGCTCCAGGACCGCGTGCACCAACGTCCCCTTCGTCGCCGCCGCACTCGGCTTCTCCGGCAACCGGTCGATCACCCGGAACCGGTACAACAGCGGACACTGCATGAAATCACCGGCCCGCGACGGCGACAGCGAAGTGGGGGCTATGGCGACGACCTCCGCCGCCACCGCCTCCGGCACGACCGCCCCCGACTGCGCCGGAACCTCCACGACACCGCCGTCGCCCACCCGGGCGACCCCCTCGCTGCTGCTCTCCATGACTCCAGACCTTACGACCCACCACCGACAGTGACCCAGCCACGCACCCCGGCTCGTCCCCGACACCGGCGACGAGCCGGGAAAACACAGGGGGTGCCGGGGCGGAACACACCACGACCGCCGCATACCATCGGTCACAGACCCTCCCGCGCGACACGAGCGGGAGACGCATCGAACGAGGGGACACCGTGGTGGAAAGCGGCGGGAGCGGGCGACCGCGGCCGGACAGCGAACAGTCGGCCGAGCACCCCGCGACACCTGCGTCTCCGGCCACCGACCTCGCGAAGACCCCGGACGAGCCACAACCCGAGAACGACACCGGCACCGACGACACCGGCGCCGACGACACCGGCACCGACCCGGATGCCGGGCCCCACGCCGGCACCGGGGCCGACGCCGACGGTGGGAACGACAAGGCCGAAGCCGAAACCGAAGCCGAACCCACCGCACCCCCCACCCCCACCCTCCCCAAAGGCCCCCCACCCCCACGCCCCCCGGAGCAGCCCCGCGGCGGCCTCCTCATGGGCCGCCCCTTCGGCGTACCCGTCTACGTCGCCCCCAGCTGGTTCCTCGTCGCCGCCCTCATCACCTGGGTCTTCGGCAACCAGCTCGACCGCGTACTCCCCGAACTCGGCGCCGCCCGCTACCTCGTCTCCCTCTTCTTCGCCGTCGCCTTCTACGCCTCCGTGCTCATCCACGAACTCGCCCACACCATCGCCGCCCTCCGCTTCAAACTCCCCGTCCGCCGCATCCAGCTCCAGTTCTTCGGCGGCGTCTCCGAAATCGAGAAAGAAGCCGAGACCCCCGGCCGCGAGTTCTGGCTCGCCTTCGTCGGCCCCCTCCTCTCCCTCATCCTCTCCGGCCTCTTCTACCTCGCCCTCCAGCCCGTCGAACGCGGCACCGTCCCCGGCGTCCTGCTGGCCGGCCTGATGATCTCCAACCTCATCGTGGCGATCTTCAACCTCCTCCCCGGCCTCCCGCTCGACGGCGGCCGCATGCTCCGCGCCGTCGTCTGGAAGATCACCGGCAAACCCATGAGCGGCACCATCGCCGCCGCCTGGGTCGGCCGCGCCCTCGCCGTCTCCGTCCTCGTCGGCCTCCCCCTCCTCACCCAGTCCGGCGCCCTCGGCTCCAGCGCCGAGGACAGCGTCGGCATGGACACCGTCACCGACGCACTCCTCGCCGCCATCCTCGCCGCCATCATCTGGACCGGCGCCGGCAACAGCCTGCGCATGGCGCGCCTGCGCGAACACCTCCCCGACCTGCGCGCCCGCACCCTCACCCGCCGCGCCGTCCCCGTCGAGACCGCCACCCCCCTCTCCGAAGCCCTCCGCCGCGCCAACGACGCCGGCGCCCGCGCCCTCGTCGTCGTCGACGCCCACGGCGAACCCCTCTCCCTCGTCCGCGAGGCCGCCATCGTCGGCGTACCCGAACACCGCCGCCCCTGGGTCGCCGTCAGCGGCCTCGCCCAGGACATCACCGACGGCATGCGCATCTCCGCCGAACTCGCCGGCGAAGACCTCCTCGACGTCCTGCGCGCCACCCCCGCCACCGAATACCTCGTCGTCGAGGAGACCGGCGAGATCTTCGGCGTCCTCTCCGCCGCCGACGTCGAACGCGCCTTCGTCAAAGCCATGGCCCGCCCCAGCTGACCACCGTGGTCGGCGGCCCCCGCAAACGCCGGTAGGCTGTTCACATGTCCGAACCGACCGGTGCCGCCCGCAGGCGCGGGCCCTTCAAGGTCGGGGACCAGGTTCAGCTGACCGACCCCAAGGGCCGCCACTACACGTTCACGCTCGAAGCCGGGAAGAACTTCCACACCCACAAGGGTTCCTTCCCGCACGACGAACTGATCGGCGCACCCGAGGGCAGCGTTGTCCGCACCACCGGGAACGTCGCCTACCTCGCGCTGCGCCCCCTGCTCCCCGACTACGTCCTGTCCATGCCCCGCGGCGCCGCCGTGGTCTACCCCAAGGACGCGGGGCAGATCCTCGCCTTCGCCGACATCTTCCCCGGCGCACGCGTCGTCGAAGCCGGCGTCGGCTCCGGATCGCTCAGCAGCTTCCTGCTGCGCGCCATCGGCGACCAGGGCATGCTGCACAGCTACGAGCGCCGCGAGGACTTCGCCGAGATCGCCCAGGCGAACGTCGAACGCTACTTCGGCGGCCCCCACCCCGCCTGGCAGCTCACCGTCGGCGACCTCCAGGACAACCTGAGCGACACCGACGTCGACCGCGTCATCCTCGACATGCTCGCCCCCTGGGAATGCCTCGAAGCCGTCTCCAAGGCACTCGTCCCCGGCGGCATCCTCTGCTGCTACGTCGCCACCACCACCCAGCTCGCCCGGACCGTCGAGTCCATCCGCGAGATCGGCTCCTTCAACGAGCCCACCGCCTGGGAATCGATGATCCGCAACTGGCACGTCGAAGGCCTGGCCGTCCGCCCCGACCACCGGATGATCGGCCACACCGGCTTCCTGCTCACCGCCCGCCGCCTCGCCGACGGCGTCGAACCGCCCATGCGCCGCCGCCGCCCCGCCAAGGGCGCCTACGGAGACGACTACGACGGCCCCAACGCAGACAGAGGCGCCGGCCGCTGACCCGGCCCGCACCACACCCAACGACACGGCGCCGTGACCGAGTTCCCGAACCCACCACCGGAACTCGACCACGGCGCCTTGCCGTTGACACCGCACAACCCGCACCCCGCCGTTCCCCCACCCTGTGACGTGTGGCACGATGCTGGCCACCCCCCACCCCCACCGGCACAGCCATCACAGGAGACGCTCCTAGTGCAGCAACCCGCCGTCCCGGAACTGGCACACACCCACACCCGGCCGATCCACTGGGTAGCGACCGCCACGGCCCTCGCCGGCGTCATCGCCCTCTCCTCGCTCCTGCAGCCCAGATCCGCGACAGCCGCCCAGACCGCCGGACCGGACGCCAGACCCGCCGCCCCCACCAGCACCGCGGCCCCCGCCACCACCGGCGTCGACTTCCCCCTCGAATGCGGCCCCGTCCAGGCCCTCGTCGTCAAGAAGGCCACCGGCGACCTCGACGGCGACGGCCGCCCGGAAACCGTCGCCGTCGTCCACTGCGACGCCGCCATGGGAACCCCGCCCGACGCCGTCTACGTCCTCACCCAAGGCGCCGACAGCACCCACGCACGCGTGGTCGCCACCCTCGTCGACCCCAAGGACCGCACCACCGTCACCAGCCTCACCATCACCGACGGAGCCGTCCTCGCGACCCTCCTCGGCTACTCCACGGCCGACGTACCCAGTTGCTGCCCCGACGTCAAGGACAGCGCCAAGTGGCAGTGGAAGGACAACACGTTCATCCGCTCGACACCCGCAGGCGCCCACAGCGTCTGATCCAGGCCACCCGCCCTGTGAGAAATCAGACAGACATCACAGGGCGCAACCGTGAGCTCACTCCGCGTCCGGACCGTAGACCTCGACACTGTCCGAAACCCGCCGCACGTGAATGCAATCACCCGGACACTCCCGCGCCGAGTCCACCACGTCCGGCAACAACGGCAACGGCACCGGCGTCGTGGACCCCTTGGCCTGCAGAAGCTCGTCATCCGCGCTCTTGACATACGCCAGACCGTCGATGTCCAGCTCGAACACCTCGGGCGCGTACTGCACACAGATCCCGTCGCCGGTACAGAGATCCTGGTCGATCCAGACCTCCAGAGCCTCGCCGCCGACACCGGCCTCCTGCTGCACGCCCATGACTCCTGCCGTTTACTGTCGAGCCGCAAGGGAACGATGCAGGCTCTGACGGGTGTTGAACAGTTCGACCCTACCCTCGGCCGCTTCCCAATCATGTTCGGTGGGTATTCCCCTGGCGTGAGGGAGAGCGCAAGGGTGAAGATCGGACACACCCCGACCGTCTTTGTGATCTAGGGGTTTCAATCGACACCCACCCAGGTAGGGTCTGGAAGCGTCCAGCTCCCCTTGGAGGAGGTGAGGACCGTGGCAGCCCACGACGACGACATGAACCGCGGCATCCGCCCGGGACGAGGGTCCGACGACCCGTCCGGGCAGATTGCCTACCTTGAGCAGGAGATCGCCGTCCTGCGACGCAAGCTCGCCGACTCTCCGCGACACACGAGGATTCTCGAAGAGCGGATCGTCGAGCTGCAGACAAACCTGGCCGGCGTGTCCGCCCAGAACGAGCGACTCGCCAACACACTCCGTGAGGCCCGCGACCAGATCGTGGCCCTCAAGGAAGAAGTCGACCGGCTCGCACAGCCACCGGCCGGCTTCGGTGTCTTCCTCACGGCGAACGAGGACGGCACGGCCGACATCTTCACCGGAGGCCGCAAACTCCGCGTGAACGTCAGCCCCAGCGTCGAGCTCGAAGAGCTCCGACGCGGCCAGGAAGTAATGCTCAACGAAGCGCTCAACGTGGTCGAGGCCATGGAGTACGAGAGCGTCGGCGACATCGTCACCCTCAAGGAGATCCTCGAGGACGGCGTACGCGCCCTCGTGCAGGGGCACACCGACGAAGAACGAGTGGTCCGGCTCGCCGAACCCCTCCTCGACGTCGTCATCCGCCCCGGCGACGCCCTCCTGCTCGAACCCCGCTCCGGCTACGTCTACGAGGTCGTCCCCAAGAGCGAGGTCGAAGAACTCGTCCTCGAAGAGGTCCCCGACATCGGCTACGAGCAGATCGGCGGCCTCGGCGGCCAGATCGAGATGATCCGCGACGCCGTCGAGCTCCCCTACCTCTACCCCGACCTCTTCAAGGAGCACGAGCTCCGCCCGCCCAAGGGCGTCCTGCTCTACGGACCCCCCGGATGCGGCAAGACGCTCATCGCCAAGGCCGTCGCCAACTCACTGGCCAAAAAGGTCGCCGAAGTCACCGGCCAAGCCACCGGCAAGAGCTTCTTCCTCAACATCAAGGGCCCCGAGCTCCTCAACAAGTACGTCGGCGAGACCGAGCGGCAGATCCGCCTCGTCTTCCAGCGTGCCCGCGAGAAGGCATCCGAGGGCACCCCCGTCATCGTCTTCTTCGACGAGATGGAATCCCTCTTCCGCACCCGCGGCTCCGGCGTCAGCTCCGACGTCGAGAACACCATCGTCCCCCAGCTCCTCGCCGAGATCGACGGCGTCGAAGGCCTGCAGAACGTGGTCGTCATCGGCGCCTCCAACCGCGAGGACATGATCGACCCCGCCATCCTGCGCCCCGGCCGCCTCGACGTGAAGATCAAGATCGAGCGCCCGGACGCCGAAGCGGCCAAGGACATCTTCCAGAAGTACCTCACCGAACGCCTCCCCCTCCACTCCGAGGACGTCGGCGAACACGGCGGCGACAAGACCACCACCGTCCAGAGCATGATCCAGACGGCCGTGGAACACATGTACGCCGAAACCGAGGAAAACCGCTTCCTGGAAGTCACCTACGCCAACGGCGACAAGGAAGTCCTCTACTTCAAGGACTTCAACTCAGGCGCCATGATCGAGAACATCGTCGGCCGCGCCAAGAAAATGGCCATCAAGGACTTCCTCGACAAGAACCAGAAGGGCCTGCGCGTCTCCCACCTCCTCCAGGCATGCGTGGACGAGTTCAAGGAGAACGAGGACCTGCCCAACACCACCAACCCCGACGACTGGGCCCGAATCTCCGGAAAGAAGGGCGAACGGATCGTCTACATCCGTACCCTCATCACCGGAAAGCAGGGCGCGGACACCGGACGCTCCATCGACACGGTGGCGAACACCGGACAGTACCTGTAAAAACAGGGCGGCTGCGGGTGCCCACCACGGGTACCCGCAGCCGACTGCTTTCCAGGCCACGGCTGGAGCAAGGCAATGACGCAAATGATCTCCCCACCAGCGCAGAGGCGTTCTAGGCTCTTCCGTACCGCCGGGTCGCGAGTTGCGGGGACGGGCACCGCACACGCACCGGAGCACCACCGGTATCTGAGCGGCGCCCACGACCGAGGGTGCCGCCGGGCAAGGAGGGCCGCATGACCGTACGGCGAGTAATGGGCATCGAGACGGAGTACGGCATCTCCGTCCCCGGCCACCCCAACGCCAATGCCATGCTCACCTCGTCCCAGATCGTCAACGCCTACGCGGCGGCGATGCACAGGGCCCGCCGGGCCCGCTGGGACTTCGAGGAGGAGAACCCGCTGCGGGACGCGCGAGGCTTCGACCTCGCCCGCGAGGCCGCCGACTCCAGCCAGCTCACCGACGAGGACATCGGCCTCGCCAACGTCATCCTCACCAACGGCGCCCGCCTCTACGTCGACCACGCACACCCCGAATACAGCTCCCCCGAGGTCACCAACCCCCGCGACGCCGTCCTCTGGGACAAAGCCGGCGAACGGATCATGGCCGAGGCCGCCGAACGCGCCGCCGCGCTCCCCGGCGCCCAGCCCATCCACCTCTACAAGAACAACACCGACAACAAGGGCGCCTCCTACGGCACGCACGAGAACTACCTGATGAAGCGCGAGACCGCCTTCTCGGACATCGTGCGCCACCTCACCCCGTTCTTCGTCTCGCGCCAGGTGGTCACCGGCGCAGGCCGCGTCGGCATCGGCCAGGACGGCCACGAACACGGCTTCCAGCTCAGCCAGCGCGCCGACTACTTCGAAGTCGAAGTAGGCCTCGAGACGACCCTCAAGCGCCCCATCATCAACACCCGCGACGAGCCGCACGCCGACGCCGAGAAATACCGCCGCCTCCACGTGATCATCGGCGACGCGAACCTCTCCGAGATCTCGACCTACCTCAAGCTGGGCACCACCGCCCTGGTCCTGTCCATGATCGAGGACGGCTTCATCGCCGTCGACCTGGCCGTCGACCAGCCCGTACGCACCCTCCACCAGGTCTCCCACGACCCCACCCTCAAACGACTCGTCACCCTCCGCAGCGGCCGCACGCTCACCGCGGTCCAACTGCAGATGGAGTACTACGAGCTCTCCCGCAAGTACGTGGAGGAGCGCTTCGGCGCCGACGTGGACGACCAGACCAAGGACGTGCTGGCGCGCTGGGAGGACACCCTCACGCGCCTGGAGAACGACCACATGAGCCTCGCCGGCGAACTCGACTGGGTCGCCAAGCGGGAACTCATGGAGGGTTACCGGCGCCGCGACAGCCTCGACTGGGACGCCGCCCGCCTCCACCTCGTCGACCTCCAGTACGCCGACGTACGGGCCGAGAAGGGCCTCTTCAACCGTCTCGCGGCCCGCGGGCGCATGAAGCGCCTTCTGGACGAGAACGAGGTCGAGCGGGCCATCACGACGCCTCCGGAGGACACCCGCGCCTACTTCCGCGGCCGCTGCCTGGAGCAGTACGCCGACGACGTCGCCGCGGCCTCCTGGGACTCGGTGATCTTCGATCTGCCGGGCCGCGATTCGCTCCAGCGCGTCCCAACCCTCGAACCACTTCGCGGAACGCGAAATCACGTCAAGGAGCTCCTGGACCGCTGCCGCACCGCAGAAGACCTGGTCAGGGTCCTTTCGGGCGGCTGAACGGTTACCCGGACGGAACCTGCCGGACGGGGTGGAAAGTCCCCTGTCCGGGAATCATCGAGGTGGCCCCCGTACGTTGAAGCAACTGCGGGGCCGATGTCGGACCCGGCTTGTAGGGTCTGATCATCACCGATCGGCAGGAATGCCGACCTGTCGACCATGTCGGGCGAAAGAGCGGGGTGAGGGTTATGGCGACCAAGGACACCGGCGGCGGCCAGCAGAAGGCGACGCGCTCCACGGAGGAGGTCGAGGAGCAGGCGGCCGAGACTCAGGGGTCGGAGGACCTCAAGGAGCGTCAGGAGAAGCTGAGCGACGACGTGGACTCGGTTCTTGACGAGATTGACGATGTACTCGAGGAAAACGCCGAGGATTTCGTGCGCTCCTTCGTGCAAAAAGGTGGAGAGTGAGGGCTGCCGGGCTACTTCTTCCTTCGAATTGAAGGTGGCGGGGGTTGAGGGTGGCTGGCGAACCGAACGAGAAGCAATGTAGGAAATGCAAAAGAGGCCTGCCTCTCGCCGCATTTGCGCGGGACAAAAATCGGTGTGACGGCCTCCAGGTGCACTGCCGGGAGTGCGTGGCGGAGTACAGCGCCGCGCACTACCGGCGCCGCCGGGAGGCCCTGGGCAAGTCGGTCCGGGACAAAGTTGATGTCCCGGTCGGCCACAAGCTCTGCAGGACCTGTGGCGAGGTCAAGCCTCACGGCGAATGGCATCGCAACGCGACTGCTTCGGACGGCCTGTCGACGCGCTGCAAGGCCTGTCGGGCCGAGCGCGGGCGGCAGGACCATCTGAAGCGCCAATACGGCATGACCGAAGCCGAGCGTGACGAGTTGATCGCCTCCCAGCGCGGCCTCTGCTGCACATGTTTGTCAGCTCCGGCCGCACATGTGGATCACTGCCACAAGACGGGTAGGGTCCGAGGCGTACTGTGCTTCAGCTGCAACGCTGCACTGGGGCAGTTCAAAGATCGGCCCGATGCCATAAGGCGGGCTGCTGCATACGTGGAAGGAAACGCGTGGAAGCCAACACTCGTAGCACCGGGCGTCTACCAGCTGCCTTCCTGACGCCTGGGTCCTCGTCCTTCATGGACTTCCTCTCCGACCACCAGCCGGAGATGCTGCCCGGCAAGCGGCAGCTGCCGCCCACGCAGGGTGTGATCGAGGCGCCGCACGGGACGACGATCGTGGCCGTCACGTTCCCCGGGGGCGTCGTGCTCGCCGGTGACCGTCGGGCCACGATGGGCAACGTCATCGCGCAGCGGGACATCGAGAAGGTGTTCCCGGCGGACGAGTACTCGGCCGTCGGCATCGCCGGCACGGCGGGTCTGGCCGTGGAGATGGTGAAGCTGTTCCAGCTGGAGCTGGAGCACTTCGAGAAGGTCGAGGGGGCGCAGCTCTCGTTGGAGGGCAAGGCGAACCGTCTTTCGACGATGATCCGTTCGAATCTGGGCATGGCCATGCAGGGCTTGGCGGTCGTGCCGCTGTTCGCCGGGTTCGACGTCGACCGCGACCGGGGTCGGATCTTTTCCTACGACGTGACGGGCGGTCGCTCCGAGGAGCATCACTTCGCGGCGACGGGGTCGGGTTCGATCTTCGCGCGTGGGGCGATGAAGAAGCTGTTCCGCGGTGATCTGACCGAGGACGAGGCCACGATGTTGGTGGTGCAGGCGCTTTACGACGCGGCGGACGACGATTCGGCGACGGGTGGTCCGGATGTCGCGCGTCGGATCTATCCGATCGTCACGGTGATCACCGAGGACGGTTTCCGTCGGTTGACGGACGAGGAGTCGTCGGAGATCGCGCGTTCGATTCTGGAGCGTCGTCTGGAGCAGCCGGACGGCCCGCGTGCCGCTCTGCTGTAGTCGGCGGTCCCGTTCTTATCCCAGGTGATGCAGTGATTTCGACAGAAAGGGACGGATAACCGGTGTCGACGCCGTTCTATGTCTCACCCCAGCAGGCGATGGCGGACCGCGCGGAGTATGCGCGGAAGGGCATCGCGCGTGGTCGCAGCCTGGTTGTGCTGCAGTATGCCGACGGCATTGTGTTCGTCGGTGAGAATCCGTCCCGTGCGCTGCACAAGTTCAGCGAGATCTATGACCGGATCGGTTTCGCGGCCGCCGGTAAGTACAACGAGTACGAGAATCTTCGGATCGGTGGTGTGCGGTACGCGGATCTGCGTGGTTACACCTATGACCGGGATGATGTGACGGCGCGTGGTCTGGCGAACGTGTACGCGCAGACGTTGGGCACGATCTTCTCTTCGGCGGGTGAGAAGCCGTACGAGGTGGAGCTGGTGGTGGCGGAGGTCGGTGAGACTCCGGACGGTGATCAGATCTATCGGTTGCCGCACGACGGTTCGATCGTGGATGAGCACGGTTCGGTGGCGGTGGGCGGTAATGCCGAGGCGATCAGCAGTTATCTGGATCAGCGTCATCAGGACGGGATGAGCCTGGCTGAGGCGTTGAAGCTGGCTGTTCAGGCGTTGTCGCGGGACACGAACGGCTCTGAGCGGGAGATTCCGGCGGAGCGGCTTGAGGTGGCGGTGCTGGATCGTACGCGGCCGCAGGCGCGGAAGTTCAAGCGGATCGTGGGTCGTCAGCTGGGTCGTCTGCTGGAGACGGACGGTGCGTCGACGGAGGCGGAGAGCGCCGACGAGGAGTAGGTCGTCCGCGCTGTCGGTTTCGCTGCTCATCCCTGTTGTGCCCCGGTCGAGTCGTCGGCCGGGGCACAGGGCGTTTCAGGAGGGGCTGGGCGGGGCCGTGGAGGCTCGTACGACGAGGTGGACGGGGATGTCTCCGCTGTCCGGTGTTCGGCCGTCCAGGACGGCGAGGAGGGCTTGCATGCCGCGTTCGCCGAAGAGTTCGGCGTCGAGTCGTACGGTGGTGAGTTCGGGGTCGAGGGCGGTGGCGAGGGCGAGGTCGTCGAGGCCGGTGACGGAGATGTCGTCGGGGATGCGCAGGCCGAGACGGCGGAGGGCTTTGTAGGCGCCGGCGGCGAGTTTGTCGTCGTCGCAGACGATGGCGGTGGGGCGGGGTCCGGGGGCGTTGAGGGCGGCCTCGGCGGCGGTGCGGGCTTCGTCGATGGAGATGGGGGCGGGGGCGGTGCGCAGGGTGGTGCCGGGTACGGCGGTGAGGCGTGCTGCGAGTTCGCGGGCGCGTACGTCGAAGGTCCAGGAGGGGATGTCGGCGGCGAGGTGGAGGAAGCGGCGGTGGCCGAGGTGGAGGAGGTGGTCGGCGACCTGGCGTACGCCGTCGGCGATGTCGAGGTTGACGGTGGCGGCGCCGAGGCTTCCGGCCGGGTCGCTGTCGAGCATGACGAGGGGGAGTTGGTCGCCGCGGATGGTGGTGAGGGCGTCGGCGGCCATGGAGGAGGCGAGGACGCCGTCCAGGGCTGCTTGGGCGGAGGCGAACGGGTCGCGGGCCGGTCCGACGCCTTCGGGGGAGGGGTAGAGCACGACGCCGAAGCCGTGGTCGGCGGCGACGCGGGCGGCGCCGGTGTAGACGCCGGCGAAGAATTCGGTGGTGAGGACGGGGACGACGAGGAGGACGGTGCGGGTGCGGCCGAGGCGGAGGTTGCGGGCGGCGAGGTTGGGGCGGTAGCCGAGGTCGCGGGCGGCTTCGCGGACGCGTTCGGCGGTGGTCTCGGAGACGCGGCCGCGCCATTTGTCGCCGAGGACGAGGGAGACGGCGGCTTGGGAGACTCCCGCGGCCTGGGCGACGTCGCGGCTCGTCGGGCGCGTGCTACCTCGTGGCACCGTGGGCCTGCTCTTTCGTCTGGACTGGTGAACAGCGCACATGGTACGTATGACAAGAGACGTTATACGTAAAACCTCGGGGTGGCCCACTGCCTCGGGCGAGCCGACGGCGGACGCGATGGAGGCGGGACATTGGCCGGGGGATACGCGGGATACCTGGAGATCCTGAGGGCGAAGCACGCCGCCCGGCTGCTGACCGGCACGTTGGTCGGCCGGCTGCCGAACGCCACCTCCGCGATCGCGATCGTGCTGTTCGTGCGGGCGGAGGGGGCCTCGTACACCTGGCGGGCGCGCTGGTGTCCGTGTACGGCGTGGCGAGTGCGGTGGGTCAGCCGGTGCTGGGGCGGCTGGTGGATCTGTATGGGCAGCCGCGGGTCCAGTTGCCCGCCGCGTCGGTGTCGGCGCTGGCGATGGGGTTCTTCGCGTTCGCGGGCACGGATCCGCTGCCGGTGGCGTATGTCGCGATGGTGGTCGGCGGGCTCTTCACGCCGCCCCTGGAGGGCGGTCTGCGGGCGTTGTGGCCCTCGGTGCTGCGCCGGGAGGACCAGGTGCCGACGGCGTACGCGATGGACGCGGTGGCGCAGGAGGTGATGTTCACGGTCGGGCCGTTGTTGGTGACGTTGTGCACGTCGGTGTGGTCGGAGCGGGCGGCGCTGCTGGTGCTGAACGGGGTGGGGGTGCTCGGGGCGCTGTCGGTGGTGCTGTCGCCGCCCTCGCGCGCGTGGCGGTCCGCTGCGCGCGAGGCGCACTGGCTGGGCGCGCTGCGCTCGCCCGGGCTGTTGGTGCTTCTGGGTGCGCTGCTCTTCGTCGGGGTCGCCATGGGGTCCATCACGGTGGCGGCGGTGCCTTACGCGGACGACAACGGCGGTGACGCGGTGTACGGGTGGTTGATGGCGGCGCTGGGTCTGGGGGCGCTGGTCGGAGGTATGGCGTACGGGGCGCGGCACTGGGTGGGTGCGCCGGAGCGGCGACTGCGGGTGCTGGTGGCGTTTCTGGCGGTGTGTTATCTGCCGCTGATGCTGATGCCGGGCGCGGTGGCCATGGTGGCGTTGGCGACGTTGGCGGGGTTGTTCCTGGCGCCGGTGCTGGCCTGTGCGTTCGTCATCGTGGACCGGCATGCGCCGCGTGGGACGGTGACCGAGGCGTTCTCGTGGCTGGTGACGATGTTCACGGTGGGCGCGTCGGTGGGAACGGGGCTTGCGGGGCCGGTCGTGGAGGCGGGCGGGGCGCTGTGGGGGTTCGCGGTGCCGGGTGTCGCGGGTGCCGTGTCATTGGTGGTTTTGCTGGCCACGGGGCGGGTACTCGCAGTTCCGGCCGGGGGTGGGATGGTTGCGGCTTCATCGGAAAATGATCCAAACCGTGCTGCCGAACCCCGTTTCAGTTCAGGGGATCGGGCGTAATGTTCAGTCATGGACCGCCGCATTTTCGGGCTGGAGAACGAGTACGGCGTCACATGTACGTTCAGGGGACAGCGTCGACTGTCTCCCGACGAGGTGGCGCGGTACCTCTTCCGCCGTGTCGTGTCATGGGGCCGAAGCAGCAATGTCTTTCTGCGGAACGGCGCCCGTCTCTATCTTGACGTGGGATCGCATCCGGAATACGCGACACCGGAATGTGACAACGTGACCGAGTTGGTCACCCACGACAAGGCCGGCGAGCGCATTCTCGAAGGACTCCTGGTGGACGCGGAGCGACGCCTGCACGAGGAAGGAATCGCGGGCGACGTCTACCTCTTCAAGAACAACACGGACTCGGCGGGCAACTCCTACGGTTGCCACGAGAACTATCTGGTGGCCCGGCACGGGGAGTTCTCCCGGCTCGCGGACATCCTGATCCCGTTCCTGGTGACCCGGCAGCTGCTGTGCGGCGCGGGCAAGGTGCTGCAGACGCCCCGTGGGGCGGTCTACTGCGTCAGTCAGCGGGCCGAGCACATCTGGGAGGGCGTCTCCTCGGCGACGACCCGCTCGCGGCCGATCATCAACACGCGTGACGAGCCGCACGCGGACGCCGAGCGGTATCGCCGACTGCATGTCATCGTGGGCGACTCGAACATGTCCGAGACGACCATGCTGCTGAAGGTCGGTGCGACCGACCTGGTGCTGCGCATGATCGAGGCGGGCACGGTGATGCGGGATCTGACGCTGGAGAACCCGATCCGGGCGATCCGTGAGGTCAGTCATGACATCACGGGCCGGCGCAAGGTGCGGCTGGCCAGCGGTCGGGAGGCCTCGGCGCTGGAGGTGCAGCGCGAGTACTACGAGAAGGCCGTGGACTTCGTCGAGCGTCGTGGGATCCGCACCGGCACGGTCGACCAGGTCCTGGAGCTGTGGGGCCGGGTGCTGGACTCGATCGAGGCGGAGGATCTCGACCGGATCGGCACCGAGATCGACTGGGTGATGAAGTACAAGCTCATCGAGCGGTACCGGGCCAAGCACAACATGACGATGTCGCATCCGCGGGTGGCGCAGATAGACCTCGCGTACCACGACATCCACCGTCGTCGTGGTCTGTACTACCTGCTGGAGCGCAAGGGTCAAGCCGCGCGGATCTGCAACGACTTGAAGATCTTCGAGGGCAAGTCGGTGCCGCCGCAGACGACTCGGGCGCGGTTGCGCGGTGACTTCATCCGCCGTGCGCAGGAGCAGCGCCGGGACTTCACGGTGGACTGGGTGCATCTGAAGCTCAACGACCAGGCGCAGCGCACGGTGTTGTGCAAGGACCCGTTCCGGTCGGTGGACGACCGGGTGGAGAAGCTGATCGCCGGCATGTGAGGGTCGTGTTCCGCAGAGGCACGGAACGCAACACGGGCACCGTACGTTTTCCGTACGGTGCCCGTTTCACGTCGTAGAGTTGCGCGCACGCCATCAGAAGATCGACCGATTACGAGGCTTTCACCGTGCGCCGACGCTCACTCATTCTTGCCGCCGTACCCGCGGGACTGGTCACTCTTTCCGCGTGCGGTGATGAAAAGTCCGACTCGAGCAAGGTGAGCGAGAGTGCGTCGCCGTCGGCTTCGGGCCCGTCCGCGGCGCCTGCGCCGAAGATCGTCGACGGTCCGTTGCCGGCGATCACCGCGGGGGTGAAGTTCGGTGAGAAGCCGACGATCGCCAAGGGCACGGGTGAGCCTTCGGACCAGTTGGCGGTGAAGACGGTGATCGCGGGCGGTGGTAAGCCCGTCGCGGAGAAGGACTACATCCAGGCCGACTATCTGGGGCAGATCTGGGCCAGTGCGAAGGTGCTGGACAATTCCTACGACCGTAAGGTGCCGCTGGTCACCCAGATTGCGCAGGGCACGACTCTCGAAGGCTGGCGTTATGCGCTGACGGGCAAGAAGACCGGCAGCAGGGTTCTGTTCTCGGTGCCGCCGACCTGGGGTTTCGGCAAGGAGGGCAATTCGCAGGTGGGGGTGACGGGCACCGACACGCTGGTGTTCGTTTTCGACATCAAGGGCACTTTCAACGCCAAGAGTTCCGCCGACGGCGAGAAGGTGGCGCAGAGCGACGCGGATCTGCCGAAGGTGGGCACGAACACCGACGGCAAGGCGCCTTCGATCGAGATTCCCAAGGCGGACCCGCCGACGAAGCTGGTGGCGAACTACGTCCTCGAGGGCGACGGCGCGGTCGTGGCGGCGGACGACAGTGTGCTGGTGCAGTACAAGGGCGTCGTGTGGGACACGGGCAAGGAGTTCGACTCGACGTACGGGCGCAGCGAGCTCACGTCGTTCTCGTTGCAGCAGGTGGTGAAGGGCTGGGCGCAGGGGTTGGCCGGCAAGAAGGTGGGCAGTCGGGTCGTCATCGTGGTTCCGCCGTCGTTGGGTTACGGGGACCGCCCGCCGAGCGGCAGCGGTATCGAGAAGGACTCGACGATGGTGTTCTCGGTGGACATCCTCGCGAAGATGTGAGGCCGCCAGAGGTGTAAGACTGTCCGTGTTGCCTTTCCGTGAGACATGCAGGAGCAGTGACGTGAGCATCGACAAGCCCGAGATCGACTTCCCCGAAGGCGCGCCCCCGGCGGACCTCGAGATCAAGGACATCTGGGAGGGCGACGGCGAGGTCGCGCAGGCCGGTCAGACCGTCTCCGTCCACTATGTGGGTGTCGCCTTCAGCACCGGTGAGGAGTTCGACGCCAGCTGGAACCGTGGGACGCCGTTCCGCTTCCCGCTCGGTGGCGGCCGGGTCATCAAGGGCTGGGACCAGGGCGTGCAGGGCATGAAGGTCGGCGGCCGTCGGCAGCTGACCATCCCGGCCCACCTCGCCTACGGCAACCAGAGCCCGACCCCGGCGATCAAGCCCGGTGAGACGCTGATCTTCGTGGTGGACCTGCTCGGGGTCTGATCGTCGAAGGAGCCGGTCCGCGCCGATCGCCGTGCGACCGGTGTCGATCATCTGGGGCCCATGCCCGCCCGGGCGTGGGCCCTCGGCTTTGTCCGGGCACCGCGGGGCGGTACGGTCGACGATCGTAAGCACCATAGGGGAGGCGAAGGGCGTCGATGGCCATTGCCAAGGCCGAGCGGCTGATGAACCTGGCGCTGTGTCTGCTCGGGACGCGGCGGCCGCTCAGCAAGCGCGAGCTGCGCGATTCCATCGAGGCGTACGTCGAGACCTTCCGGCCGGGCAGCGGTGCGACGGGGTCGGACGACTCGTTCAACCGGATGTTCGAGCGGGACAAGGACGATCTGCGGGAGCTCGGCCTGGTCATCGAGACCGTGGAGAGCCTGGACGGCGAGATCGGCTACCTGGCCCGGCGGGACAGCAACCGACTGCCGGCGATCACGCTCGACGCCGAGGAGGCGGCGGCGCTGGGTCTGGCCGCCAAGGTGTGGCAGCAGGCCCGGCTGGCCGGGGCGGCGAGCGGCGCCCTGCAGAAGCTGCGCGCGGCGGGGCTTCCCGAGGACGTCGACCCGTACGAGGCGCATGGTGCGCTGGAGCCCCGGATCCCGGTGCACGAGGCCGCCTTCGAGCCGCTGATGCTGGCTTGCCGTGACCGTCGGCCGGTCGTGTTCGACTATCGCAAGGCCACCGCCGCGCACCCGGAGCCGCGGCATGTCGAGCCGTGGGCGCTGGAGTGCTGGCGCGGCCACTGGTATCTGGCGGGCTTCGACCGGGACCGGGGCGCCGAGCGGGTCTTCAGGCTGTCGCGGATCACCGGCAGGGTGCGTTCGCGCGGGGCGGCTTTCACGGCGCCGGTGCCCGATGTGGTCACCGTGCGGGAGACGGTCGCGAGCTGGGCGGGGGAGACCGCCGACCGCACCGCGCTGATCCGGCTGCGGGCGGGCTCGGGATACCCCTTGCGGGCGAAGGCCGGCTCGGTGCGGGAACTCGGGGACGGCTGGGACGAGTTGGAGATTCCGTACGGCCACGGGCTGGACGCCTGGCTGGTGGAGTTCGGGCCGGACGTGGTGGTCCTGGAGCCCGCGGAGCTGCGGGCGGACGTCGTGGACCGGCTGCGGGCCGTGGCCAAGGGCTGAGGGGGAGCGAGCAACACAGTGGCAGGCAAACCGGTCAGGCCGGCGAACGCGATCGACCAGACCCGGCGGATGCTCTCCCTGGTGACGTATCTCAGGGAGCGCCCCGGCGCGCGCATCGAGGACGTGGCGCGCGCCTTCGGCATCACGGAGGACGAGTTGGTCTCGGACCTCGACGTGCTGCCCATGTGCGGCACCAGCTTCCGGGGCGGCGATCTGCTCGACATCGACACCGACGGTGAGCGCATCTGGTGGCACAACCCGGCCGCGCTCGGCGCGGAGGCCGCCGAGCCGCTGCGGCTGGCGGCCGACGAGGCGACGGCGCTGCTGGTGGCGGCGCGGGCGGTGGCCACGCTGCCCGGTCTGCGCGAGGGCGACCGGCAGGCGCTGCTGCGGGCGACGGCGAAGGTGGAGGCCGCGGCCGGTGAGGCGGCCGGGGCGAGCGCGCGGCTGTCGGTGACGTTCGAGTCCGAGGGCGGGGTCTTCGCGGACGTCGACCGGGCGATCTCGGAGCGGCGCCGGCTGTGGATCCGCTACTACTCGCCGGCTCGGGACGAGGTCACCGAGCGCGAGATCGACCCCATCCGGCTGGTCAGTGTCGGGCACACGTATGTGGAGGCCTGGTGCCGCCGCTCGGAGGCACGCCGCACGTTCCGGCTGGACCGGGTCGCCGAGATCAGGATCCTCGACGAGCCGTCGGCGCCGCCCGAGATCGAGCTGCGGGATCTGTCGGAGGGGCTGGTGCAGCCGGCCGCCGAGGATCCGGAGGTCGTGGTCGAGGTCGATCCGGGCGGCCGCTGGGTCGCCGAGTACTACCCGCACGACAGTGCCGATGAGCTTCCGGAGGGCGGACTGCGTATTACTCTGCGCACGCCCGACCCGGCGTCGCTGCGGCGGCTGGCGCTGCGGCTCGGCCGCGACGGCCGGATCGTGTCGCCGCCGGAGCTCGCCGACAGCGCCCGTCGGGCCGCCCGCGAGGCGCTGGCGGCGTACGACGGGACAGCGGTGCGGGGGGCGGGCGACGACGGTCGGTTCGAGGGGCGGGAGCAGGGGCTTTGAGCGAGTCGGTGACCTCTGGTGTGCGGGACGTGTCGGTGGCGTCCGCGTTCGCGGGCATGCGCAGCGTGGCCCCGGTCCGGTTCAGAGCGGGCTGCCCGGACTGCCGGGCGCACTTCGAGCTCGCGGCCGGGGCCCTGATGCTGGCGATCGGCGCCTCCAGCCGCACCACGTTCTACTCCTTCACCTGCCCCGACTGCGGAGCGGCCGTGCGCAAGCCGGCCGGCGAGCGGATCGTCGAACTCCTCACCGGCGGCGGCGTCCGCACCCTGCGGCTGCACACTCCGTAGCGGGGTCTAGGCTCGCGGCTATGTTCTGGCCGATGTTCGCGGTTGTCGTGGGTTTTGTGGGTCTTGCCGTTCTCGGGGTGTTCGCCGTGCGGGTCTTCCTGGAGGCGCAGCGGCTGGGGCGGCAGGTCGCGGAGTCCGCGCGTCGCATCGACCGGGCGGCTCAGGAGCTGGAGCGGGCGGCGGTGAGCGCGGCCCGGGCTGTGGACACCCTGTGACAGCTGCTGTGGTGAGCTTCGCCGAGCGCTGTGGCGGTCCTGTGAGTCGAGCGGCTCATGCGTTTTGGGCTACTTCGCCCTCCCGCGCAGCTGGCGGGGGCAGGTACGCTGCTGACGCGGCTCGGAGAACGAGGCCCGGACCGCTGACCGGGAGTACGCACGGGGATTGCCTCACGTTTACCCCTGAGCGTTACGATCGCTGCGAGCACGATCCTTCGGACACTTGTCCGACCGATCGGACAGCACCCCACCCAGCCGCCTCGGTGAGAAGGTAAAAACTTATGTTCGGAAGGCTCGGAGCCCCCGAGATCATTCTCATCCTCGTCGTCATCATCCTGCTGTTCGGCGCGAAGAAGCTTCCGGACATGGCCCGCTCGCTCGGCAAGTCCGCGCGCATCCTCAAGAGCGAGGCCAAGGCGATGAAGGACGAGGGCAGCAACAACGCGGCCGCTCCGGCCGCCCCGCCCACCCCCGGCGAGCAGCCCCCGGCGCAGCGCACCATCCAGGCCGCCCCCGGCGACGTGACCAGCTCCCGCCCGGTCACGGAGCCGACGGACACGACCAAGCGCTGACGCAGGGCCGGTGACCTCCGGCCCGCCGCACGAGATGGGAACGTGGGTTGCTGAAGTCTGCCCGCAAGCAGGAGAAGGACCCCGAGGGGCGGATGCCCCTCGCGGATCATCTTCGTGAGCTCCGCAACCGGCTCGCGAAGGCGATGCTGGCCATCGTCGTCGTGACGGTCGTAGCCGCCTTCTTCTACAACGACATCATCAACTTCCTCACCAAGCCGATTCTCGACTCGGTCGGCTGTGGGAAGACTTTCGAAGAGATCGCGAGCCAGCTGAATTCGGGTGACGCCACCAACAAGTGCGCGAGCATCACGATCAACGGCCTCCTCGCGCCCTTCACGCTGGCCCTTCAGGTCTCCCTGATGGCCGGCATCGTGTTCGCCTCGCCGGTCTGGCTCTACCAGCTGTGGGCCTTCATCGCGCCGGGCCTGCACAACCACGAGCGCAGGTACGCCTACGCGTTCGTCGGCACCGGCGTCCCGCTGTTCCTGGGCGGCGGCTACTTCGCCTACGCGGTGCTGCCGACCACCGCGAAGGTGCTGATCGACTTCACCCCGGGAGGGGTCAGCAACCTCCTGCCGCTCGACGACCTGCTCCAGCTCGTCACGCGCATGGTCATCGTCTTCGGCCTCTCCTTCGAGCTGCCGCTGCTGCTGGTCATGCTCAACCTGACCGGCATGGTCAGCGGCACGCGCATGCTCGGCTGGTGGCGGGCCATGATCATCGGCATCACGGTGTTCGCCGCCGTGGCCACGCCCAGCACCGACCCGGTCTCGATGCTGGCGCTCGCCGGACCGATCTGGATCCTGTACTTCGGCGCGACCGGCTTCTCCGTGCTGAACGACCGTCGTCGACGCCGCCGCGAGGCCGAGGGCCCCGACGACGACGAGGCCTCCGACCTGGACCTCACCCCCGAGGACATCGGCGAGGTCGAGACCGTCTCCGCCGGCGGCACGGTGCCGGAGCAGACGAGCACGGACCGCGTCAACGGCTACGACGACGTGACCTGACGATCGTCACCGAGCCCGTGGGGTCGTCCCGCCGGCCATGAACGACCGGCCATGACTTCCGTCGCGCCCCGGGGAGTGCCTTTCGGCTCACCCCGGGGCGCGGTGCGTGTCACGAGGCTGTGCGGCGGGTGCCCTCTGTGCCCCCTGTGCGCCCGTGAGCTGGGCGTACCCAGGTGTTGTGGCAGGAGATCCGGATAATGATCGTCCTGTTGTCAGTGCGGCCCGGTACGCTCGAAAGCACGATGACAGACGATCTCTCACCGGCCGAGCGGTACGCGGCAGCCCGTAAGCGCGCTGTCGAGCAGGCCACCGCGCTCGCGTCCTTCCGCGAGATGTACGACTTCGGTCTCGACCCCTTCCAGATCGAGGCCTGCCAGGCACTCGAGGCGGGCAAGGGCGTCCTGGTGGCCGCCCCCACCGGCTCGGGCAAGACGATCGTGGGCGAGTTCGCCGTCCACCTCGCCCTCCAGCAGGGCAAGAAGTGCTTCTACACGACACCCATCAAGGCGCTGTCGAACCAGAAGTACTCCGACCTGTGCCGCCGCTACGGCGGCGACAAGGTCGGCCTGCTCACCGGCGACAACAGCGTCAACTCCGACGCCCCGGTGGTCGTGATGACCACCGAGGTGCTGCGGAACATGCTGTACGCCGGCTCGCAGACGCTCCTGGGCCTCGGATACGTGGTGATGGACGAGGTGCACTACCTCTCCGACCGCTTCCGGGGCGCCGTGTGGGAAGAGGTGATCATCCACCTCCCCGAGTCGGTCACCCTGGTCTCCCTGTCCGCGACCGTCTCCAACGCCGAGGAGTTCGGCGACTGGCTGGACACCGTACGCGGGCACACCGAGGTCATCGTGTCCGAGCACCGGCCGGTGCCGCTGTTCCAGCATGTGCTCGCCGGGCGGCGGATGTACGACCTCTTCGAGGAGGGCGAGGGCAACCGCCGAGCCGTCAACCCCGACCTCGCCCGGCTGGCCAGGATGGAGGCCAGCAGGCCCTCCTACCAGGACCGCAGACGCGGCCGCAACATGCGCGAGGCCGACCGCGAGCGGGAGCGCAGACAGCGGTCGCGGGTGTGGACGCCGGGGCGGCCGGAGGTCATCGAGCGGCTCGACGCCGAAGGGCTGCTGCCCGCGATCACGTTCATCTTCAGCCGCGCCGCCTGCGAGGCCGCCGTCCAGCAGTGCCTGTACGCCGGGCTGCGGCTGAACGACGAGGAGGCGCGGGCCGAAGTCCGCGCCCTCGTCGAGGAGCGCACCGTCTCCATCCCCGACGAGGACCTGCACGTCCTCGGCTACTACGAGTGGCTGGAGGGCCTGGAGCGGGGCATCGCCGCCCACCACGCGGGCATGCTGCCGACGTTCAAGGAGGTCGTCGAGGAGCTGTTCGTGCGTGGGCTGGTCAAGGCCGTCTTCGCGACGGAGACCCTCGCGCTCGGCATCAACATGCCCGCCCGGTCCGTGGTCCTGGAGAAGCTCGTCAAGTGGAACGGCGAGCAGCACGCCGACATCACCCCCGGCGAGTACACCCAGCTCACCGGGCGCGCGGGCCGGCGTGGCATCGACGTCGAGGGGCACGCCGTCGTGCTGTGGCAGCGCGCCATGAGCCCCGACCACCTCGCCGGGCTCGCGGGCACCCGCACCTACCCGCTGCGCTCCAGCTTCAAGCCGTCGTACAACATGGCGGTCAACCTGGTCGAGCAGTTCGGGCGGCACCGCTCGCGCGAGCTGCTGGAGACGTCGTTCGCGCAGTTCCAGGCCGACCGGTCGGTGGTCGGGATCTCCCGGCAGGTCCAGCGCAACGAGGAGGGTCTGGAGGGCTACAAGGCCTCCATGACCTGCCACCTCGGCGACTTCGACGAGTACGCGCAGCTCCGCCGCGACCTCAAGGACCGCGAGACCGAGCTGGCCAAGCAGGGCGCGGCCCAGCGGCGCGCCGAGGCCGCCGTCGCGCTCGAGAAGCTCAAGCCCGGTGACGTCATCCATGTGCCCACCGGCAGGTACGCCGGGCTGGCGCTGGTCCTCGACCCCGGCCTGCCCGCCGGCCGCGCCAACGGCCACCGCGGCTTCGACCAGCACGACGGGCCGCGTCCCCTGGTCCTCACCGCCGAGCGCCAGGTCAAGCGGCTGGCCTCGATGGACTTCCCGGTCCCGGTCGAGGCGCTGGAGCGGATGCGGATCCCCAAGACGTTCAACCCGCGCTCGCCGCAGTCCCGCCGTGACCTCGCCTCCGCGCTGCGCACGAAGGCCGGGCACATCCCGCCGGAGCGGGCCCGCAAGCAGCGCGCCCAGGCCGCGGACGACCGCGAGATCGCCCGGCTGCGGACGGCCATCCGCGCGCACCCCTGCCACGGCTGCACCGACCGCGAGGACCACGCCCGCTGGGCCGAGCGCTACCACCGGCTGCTGCGCGACACCTCGCAGCTGGAGCGACGGATCGAGGGACGGACGAACACCATCGCCCGCACCTTCGACCGGATCGTCGCGCTGCTGACCGAACTGGACTATCTGCGCGGCAACGAGGTCACCGAACACGGCAAGCGGCTCGCCCGTCTCTACGGTGAGCTCGACCTGCTCGCCAGCGAATGCCTGCGCGCGGGCGTGTGGGAGGGGCTCGCCCCCGCCGAACTCGCCGCCTGCGTCTCGACGTTGGTGTACGAGGCGCGGGCCAGCGACGACGCGATGGCGCCGAAGCTGCCCTCGGGCAAGGCGAAGGCCGCGCTCGGCGAGATGGTCCGGATCTGGGGGCGGTTGGACGCCCTGGAGGAGGACTTCCGGATCAGCCAGACCGAGGGCGTGGGACAGCGCGAGCCCGATCTCGGCTTCGCCTGGTCCGCGTATATGTGGGCCTCGGGGAAGGGGCTGGACGAGGTGCTTCGGGAGGCGGAGATGCCGGCCGGGGACTTCGTGCGGTGGTGCAAGCAGGTGATCGACGTGCTGGGGCAGATTTCCGCGGCGTCCGCCGCGGAGGGGTCGACCGTGGCCAAGGCTGCTCGTAAGGCTGTCGATCAGTTGCTGCGGGGGGTTGTCGCCTACTCGTCCGTCGGGTGAGTCCCCCTAAGACCTGTCCAGATATGAGCGCCAGCCTCCGTACCCGGTGATGTCCTCGGCGTCCGTCAGTGCGCCTGGTTCGCACAGGAAGCCGGGGACGGCGGTGCCGTCCTTCAGCTGCACGCTGCCCAGCGTCATCGGGCGGGGGAGCGCCGTCAGCAGTCGGCCCAGGCCCTCTGCCGGGAGGCGCCAGATCTCCGTTTCGATTTCTGCGCCTCCTTCTCCCACGTGCACCAGGCCCGGCTTCGGCGGGGTCGTGCGCAGGGCGTGCAGACGGTAGACCGGGGCCGTTGTGGTCGTGCGGTCCAAGGTTGCACCCAGGGACAGGAGTTGGGGGTTCAGGGGCTGGCCGGTCAGATGGGCGCCCACCACGGCCAGGCAGGCCTGCGGTTGCAGCAAGGGCGCGATCCCCGCCAGCCGCTCGTCCGTGTGGGCCGGTCCGATCAGCATCACGCCGAAGGGCAGGCCGTTCACCTCGCCGGCCGGGACGGCGACCGCCGCCAGGTCGAAGAGGTTCGTGGAGTTGGTGAAGCGGCCCAGGCGGGCGTTGGCGCCCAGCGGATCGGCGGCGACCTCGGCGAGGGTGGGGTGGCCGGGGGCGGTGGGCAGGAGCAGGGCGTCCGCGTCGGCCAGTTCGGTCAGGGCGCGGGTGCGCAGGGCCGTCAGGCGGTCCTGGTCCGCGAAGAGGCGGTGGGCCGGGATGTCGCGGGAACGGGTGATGATGCCGGCGACCGTCGGATCCAGGCCCGCACCGCCCTCCGACAGCAACTTGTCGACAAAGCTCCCCACCGCCGTGTACCGCTCGGCGACGAACGCGCCCTCGTAGAGCATCGCGGCGGCCTCGGTGAACGGGGTCAGGTCGAGGGTGCGGATCTCGGCCCCGGCCGACGCGAGCTGCCGTACCGCCGCCTCGTACGCCTCGGGCCAGCCCTCGTCGAGCTCGCCGAGCTGGGCCAGGGGCGGGACCGCGATGCGCCACGGGCCGGGGGCCCGGCCGGGGACGGACGGCGCGGCCGTGCCGGTCGTCATATGGGCCATGGCCCGTTCCGCCTCGGGGAGGGTGCGGGCGAACACCGTCACGCAGTCGAGGGACGCGCAGGCCGGGACGACTCCCTCGGTGGGCACCAGGCCGCGGGTGGGCTTGAGGCCGACGATGCCGTTGAAGGCGGCCGGGACCCGGCCCGAGCCCGCCGTGTCCGTGCCGAGAGCGAGGTCGACGATGCCCAGGGCCACCGCGACGGCCGAGCCGGAGCTGGAGCCGCCGCTGATCCGCGCCGGGTCGAGGGCGCCCCGGACCGCGCCGTGCGGGGAGCGGGTGCCCACCAGGCCGGTCGCGAACTGGTCCAGGTTCGTCGTGCCCAGGAGCAGGGCGCCCGCCGCACGCAGCCCGGCGACCACCGGGGCGTCGGTCGCGGGACGGTAGGCGTACGCGGGGCAGCCCGCGGTGGTGGGCAGACCCGCCACGTCGATGTTGCCCTTGGCGGCGAACAGCCGGCCGGCCAGCGGCAGGTGCTCGCCCCGCGCCACGCGTTCGTCGAGCGAGCGGGCCTCCGCCTCGACGTCGTCCTGCGGGCGCAGATCGATCCAGATCTCCGGGCGGTCGACCGCTTCGATGCGGGCGTAGGCGGCGCGGACTCGGGAGAGAGTGCTGGACATCGCGTTGTTCCTCGTTCCTCGTTCAGGCCGTGGCCGGGGCCAGGACGAGCAGGGCCGTCCCCGCCTCGACCTGGTCGCCGGGGCGGGCCAGGACCTGCGCCACCACGCCGTCGACCGGCGCGTGCACCCTGGACTCCATCTTCATCGCCTCCAGCGCGAGCAGCGGCTGGCCCGCCGTCACCTCGTCGCCGGGAGACACGTTCAACTGCCATACGGACGCGGCGAATTCGGCCTCGACCAGCCGACCGCCCGCCGGGACGGTGACCTCGGCCGGGGGAGCTGACGGAGCTGCCGTGTCCTGCGCCCGGGCGAACTCGCCCGCCGCCTCCCACGCGTCCCGCTCCGTCGCGAACGCGGCACGCTGGCGGGACCTGAACTCCGCGATGGAGTCCGCGTGGTCGGCCAGGAAGGCCTGGTGCTCGGCGAGCGAGAAGGCGCCCTCCTCGATGCGCGGCACGAAGCGGCCCGAGGTGATGTCGGCCCGCAGTTCGAGGAGTTCGTCCGCGTCGACCGGATACCAGCGGATCCGGTCGAAGAACCGCAGCAGCCAGGGCGAGCCCGGCTCGAACGCGCCGCGCTGCTGCCACGGCGACCACACCTGGGTCGTGCGGCCCACGAACTGGTAGCCGCCGGGGCCCTCCATGCCGTAGACGCAGAGGTAGGCGCCGCCGATGCCCACCGAGTTCTCGGCCGTCCAGGTGCGCGCGGGGTTGTACTTCGTCGTCACGAGCCGGTGGCGCGGGTCGAGGGGGGTGGCGACCGGGGCGCCCAGGTAGACGTCCCCGAGGCCCAGGACCAGGTACTCCGCGTCGAAGACCGTGTCGTAGACGTCCGCGACCGACTCCAGGCCGTTGACCCGGCGGATGAACTCGATGTTCCACGGGCACCAGGGGGCGTCGTCGCGGACGCCCGCCATGTAGCGGGCGATGGCCTCGCGGGTCGCCCGGTCGTCCCAGGACAGCGGGAGGTGCACGGTGCGGGAGGGGACGACCAGCTGGCCGGTGGGCGGCAGGGCCGCCGTCATCTCCCGCACGGCCGCGAGGAGTTCACGTTGGGGGAGGCGGCCGGGGTCGGTCTGGATCTGGAGCGAGCGGATGCCCGGGGTGAGGTCGGTGACGCCCTCCAGGTCCGCCGCGGTCACCGCCTCCATCAGGGCGTGGACGCGCATCCGCAGGGCCAGGTCCAGTTGCATCGGGCCGAACTCGACCAGCAGGTTGTCGTCGCCGCTGCGGCGGAACGTGATGTCGCCGTCCCGGGCCAGCACGCCCCCGTCGACGATCTCCGCGCGCGCCGCGCCGTCCACGTCCACGGGCCGGAAGCGGACCGTGTCGCCCGGGCGGAGCTGGCCCAGCTTCCAGCGCTCGGAGCTGAGCACCGTCGCCGGGCACACGAACCCGCCGAGCGAGGGCCCGTCCGGGCCGAGCAGCACCGGCATGTCGCCGGTGTAGTCGACGGCGCCGACCGAGTACGGGGTGTCGTGGATGTTGGACGGGTGCAGGCCCGCCTCGCCGCCGTCGGTGCGCGCCCAGCGCGGCTTGGGCCCGATCAGGCGCACTCCGGTGCGGGCCGAGTTGAAGTGGACCTTCCAGTCGGCGGCGTAGAAGTCGCGGATGTCGTCCTCGGTGAAGAACTCCGGTGCGGCGTGCGGGCCTTCGACGGCTCCGAGGTGCCAGACGGAGGTGAAGTCCGGCCGCTCCAGGACTCCCGTGCCCTCGGCGACCGTGCCGCCGTGCAGGACGTCCCCGGTCCGCAGGGTTCGGCCGCCGTGTCCGCCGAACCGGCCCAGCGTGAACGTGCTCGCGCTGCCCAGGAAGGCGGGGACGTCGAGGCCGCCCGCGAACAGGACGTACGTGCGCAGGCCGTGCTCGCCGGGCGCGCCGACCGCCAGCACGGAACCCGCGGGGACGGTCACCGGCTCCCACTGCGCGACCGTCGTGCCGTCGAGGGTGACCGGCGTCGGCGCGCCCGTCACGCACACCGTGGTGGCGTGGGTGAAGCGCAGGGTCGGGCCCTGGAGGGTGCACTCCAGGCCCGGGGCGCCCTCGGGGTTGCCGAGCGCGCGGTTGCCGAGGCGGAAGGAGCGGTCGTCCATGGGGCCGGACGGCGGCACGCCCACCTGCCAGTGGCCGGTGCGGCCGGGCCAGTCCTGCACGGTGGTGAGGGTGCCGCCGGAGACGACCTCGATGCGCGGGGTCGGGTCGTGCACCTCGGCGAGCGTGGCCGTCGAGTGCGAGGCCGTCACGAATCGCGGGTCGGTCAGCGCGGCCCGGACCAGGCCCAGGTTCGTCTCGATGCCGTCGACGCGGGTGCGGGCCAGTGCCTCGTCGAGGCGTCGCAGCGCGTGGTCCCGGTCGGGGCCGTAGGCGATCACCTTCGCGAGCATCGGGTCGTACGACGTCGTCACCTCGGTACCGGTCTCCACCCAGCCGTCGACGCGTACCCCGGCCGGGAACTCGACGCGCGTCAACAGGCCCGCGCTGGGCCGGTGTTCGCGGCTCGGGTCCTCCGCGTACAGTCGGGCCTCGACGGCGTGGCCGCGGGGCGGGCCGGGAGCGACGACGACGTCCCGCTCGCCGCGCGCGAGGCGCAGCATCCAGGCGACCAGGTCGACGCCGTAGATCTCCTCGGTGACCGGGTGCTCCACCTGGAGCCGGGTGTTGACCTCCAGGAAGTAGGCCTCCTCCCGGGCCGCGTCGTAGACGAACTCGACGGTGCCGGCGGAGCGGTAGTCGACGGCGGCGCACAGGTCGCGGGCCTTCGAGGCGAGTCGTTCTCGGATGTGCGGGGGGAGTCCGGGCGCCGGCGCCTCCTCCAGGACCTTCTGGTTGCGGCGCTGGAGGGAGCAGTCGCGGTCGCCGAAGGTGACGACCTTGCCCTCGCCGTCGCCGAAGACCTGCACCTCGACATGGCGGGCGTGTTCGACGAGCCGTTCCAGGAAGACGCCGGCCAAGGAGAAGGAGGCGGCGGCGACGCGCTGGACGCGTTCCCAGGCGTCGGCGAGTTCTTCGGGGGAGCGGCAGGCGGACATGCCGATCCCGCCGCCGCCCCCGGTTGCCTTGAGCATGACCGGATAGCCGATGACCTGGGCTTTCTCCTGTGCCTCGGCCAAGGATGCCAGCAGTGCGGTGCCTGGCGCCAGCGGTACCCCGGCCGCCTCCGCGGCCGCCCGGGCGGTGTGTTTGGCGCCGAACAGCTCGAGCTGCTCCGGCGTCGGTCCGACGAACACGATCCCGGCGTCGGCGCAGCGGCGGGCGAATTCCGCGTCCTCCGAGAGGAAGCCGTAGCCGGGGTGGATCGCGCCCGCGCCGGTGTCCACGGCCGCCTTCAGGACCAGGTCGGCGTCGAGGTAGGACTCCTTGGCGGGCGCCGGGCCGAGCCGTACCGCCTCGTCGGCGAGCCGGACGTGGGGCGCGCAGCGGTCGGGGTCGGAGTACACCGCGACCGTGCGCAGGCCGAGTGCGCGGGCGGTGCGGATGACGCGGACGGCTATCTCGCCCCGGTTGGCGATCAGCAGCGTGTCGAACAGCGGCTTGTCGAACAGCGGCTTGTCGAAGCTCATGCCGGGTCCTCGCCGTCGGCCGGAGCGGTGATCGTCATCTCCACGGCCGTCGGCTCGAAGCCGTTGCACGGGTTGTTGATCTGGGGGCAGTTGGAGACCAGGACGAGGACGTCCCGGTCGGCGCGCAGGGTGAGGACGAGGCCCGGTGCGGAGAGGCCGTCGACGATGCCGAGGGTGCCGTCCTTCTCGACGGGCACGTTCATGTACCAGTTGATGTTGGAGACGAGGTCCCGCTTGCCCAGGCCGTGCTTGGCGCCCTCGGCGAGGAAGTTGTCCACGCACGCGTGCTGCGCGAAGGTGTGGTGGCCGTAGCGCAGGGTGTTGGACTCCTTGGAGCAGGCGCCGCCGACGGTGTCGTGGCGGCCCACGGCATCAGCGGTCACCGTCATCAGCGGGGTGTGCTCGTTGGACATGAGCACACTGCCGGTGGTGAGGAAGATGCCGCCCTGGGCGTGGATCGTGTCGGGGGCGCTGTAGCGCACCGACGTGTCGTGGGCGTCGTACACGAGGAAGTCGACGGCCTGGTTGCCGTGCAGGTCGGTGATGGTCAGCGTCTCGCCGGTGCGCAGGACGGACGACCAGGCCGCCCGGGCGGGAACGACGGTCTTCATGCGAGCCCCCTGGCGGTGAGGAATTCGGCGGTGTTGAGGAAGGCGCGGCGGCCCTCGGGGGTGGCGTCCCACAGGGGGGCGCCGGGCTGGGTCGGCGCGGCCCGCCAGGCGAGGACCTCCAGCGGGGTGCTGACGTAGTCCGGGCGGGGGTCGGCCGGGTGCGGCACGTTGGCGATCAGCACGGTCAGGTCCTGCTCGGCGCGCAGGGTGACGCTGCCGCCGGGGCCCGCCGAGCCGGTGAAGTCGAGGGAGCCGTCCTCGCGGACCTCGACCCCCTGGAAGAAGGACAGGGAGGGCGGCAGGTCCCGGGGTTCCAGGCCGTTCTTGGCGGCGGCCAGCTTGAACAGCTCCCGGCCGGCCGGGGAGGGGGACTGCGGGGCGCCCTCGCCGTAGCGCTCGGTGTTGCGCACGAGGGTGGAGGTGCCGCACAGGGCGTCGTGCCGGCCGGCGGTGTCGGTGACGACCGAGGCGAGGACGCGGCCCTGGTCCGACAGGAGGAGCACGCCCTCGCCGAGGTAGGCGTTCCACTGGACCTTGACGGTGTCCGCCACGTTCAGCCGCTCCCAGGGGCGGCCCTCCACGTACAGCAGCAGGTGGGCGCAGGCGTCGCCGTGCAGGTCGGTCAGGCGCAGCTCGGTGCCGCGGGCGAGGACCCGGTGGGTGTAGTTGCCGCCCGCGACCGTCTCGGCCCACACCAGCAGGCCCGCCTCGCAGGGCGGGTCCTGCCAGTCCCGGGCCGGGACGACCGGCATGCTCTCGGCGCGGGCGCCCGCCTGGGCCCGGGCGTGGGCGCGTGCTCCGTGAGTGGTCGCTGTCGCCGCCATGTGCGGACCTCCGCAGCTCGGTCTAATTTCTGTCGCCCGACAGAAATTAGGTCCGGGTCGGGTCGTCGCCGTTGCTCTCGGGTTGCGGGCCGGTTACCGACTTCTCACCGGGTTCGCCCGAAGATCGCCTTCCGGCGTCGTGTGCGAGGATCGAACGCATGGGGACGAGCAGCGGACGTCGAGTGGGTCGGCCCCGGGTCGCGCAGCGCCCGGACAGCGGGCTCGCGCCGCGCGCCGAACTGCTGGTGGCCGCAGCGGAGTTGTTCACCACGCGCGGCTACGCCGCCACCACGACGCGGGCCGTCGCCGAGCGGGCCGGCATGCGCCAGGCCTCCATGTACCACTACGTCTCCGGCAAGGAGGAGCTGCTCGCCGAGCTGCTGGAGTCGACGGTCACGCCCTCCTTGGCCTGTGCCCGTGAGCTGCTCGCGGACGACGCGCGAGCGGCCGAGGACCGCCTGTGGGAGCTGTGCCGCACCGACGTGGAGCTGCTCTGCGGCGGCTCGCACAATCTCGGCGGCCTCTATCTGCTGCCCGAGGTGCGCACCGAGCGGTTCGCCGGCTTCCATGCCGTGCGCGCCGAACTCAAGGACGCCTACCGTCAGTTGATCGCCGCGACGGCGGCCGGCGGCGTGCTCGCCAAGAGTGCGCTCGATCTGCGCACCGACCTGGTCTTCGGGCTCATCGAGGGCGTCATCCTCGTCCACCGCTCGGATCCCGACCGCTCCGTCTCCGAGTTCGCCCGCGCCACCGCCGACGCGGCGCTGCGCATCGCCGGGAACTGAACACTCTCCGCGACGGCCCGGGCGAGGTCGCCTCACTCTTCCCGGTGAAGTAATGCGCACGCTCGTCCATGGTCACGGAACGTGTTCGATCGAATCCCCAGCGTGTAAATGGAGCTGAGGTTACTCCACGTACGGGATCGGTTTCAGGGGGTTGCCGAATATGACACGGCGTTGATCCTGTCGGACTAAGCTCGCCCGCGGCGCACCGAGTTGAGGCGTATTCGTGCGCTTGTTCCCAAATGTTCCGAAGATGCCGACAGATCCCTACAGAGGGTGCCCACATGGTGAGTGTTCAGTCCCCACCCGGTCGCCGAGAAGTCTCCTTCGCGCGCCTGCTGTTGGTGCCCGCGATACTGACGGCCGCGGCGACCGGAGCCGCCGTCGCCCTGGTGGCGACGCATGCCCGGCTCGCCGTCGGCGTCTGCGGAGCCGTCGCCACCCTTTTGGTGATCGCGGCGGGAGTCGATTCGGTACGCCGCGACAGGCGGCACCGGGAACTGCTCCTGGAGAAGGACCAGTTCATCGTCTATCTGGAATCGCGCGTAGCCGACCACGCGGAGGAGAACGTCCGCCTCGCCCAGCGGCACGTGCCCGACGCGGTGGCGTGGCTGCGCGCCGGAAATTCCCCCAGGGAGGTGATCCGCGACCTCTGCGGGAGTGATCCTTCGTTCCGCGAACTCGACCCGGCACAGCACGCCGTGGTCCGGAAGATCCTGGACATCGTCGACCACGAGGAGTCCCTGCGCGACTCCGCCCAGCGTTCCTTCGTCAGCGTCGCCCGCCGCATCCAGGCCATCGTCCACCAGCAGGCCCACGAACTGCGGGAGATGGAGGAGGACCACGGCCACAACCCCGAGGTCTTCGACGACCTGCTGCGCGTCGACCACGGCACCTCGATGATCGGCCGGCTCGCCGACTCCATCGGTGTGCTCGGCGGCGGCCGGCCCGGCCGCAACTGGCCCCGGCCGGTCCCGCTGTACAGCGTGATGCGCGGCGCCATGTCCCGGATCCTGGAGTACCGGCGCATCCAGCTGGACTCCATCGCCAAGGTCAACATCCGCGGCCTCTCCGTCGAGCCGCTGCTCCACGCGATCGCGGAACTCCTCGACAACGCCACCCGCTACTCGCCCCCTACGAGCAAGGTGCACGTCAACGCCGTCGAGGTGCAGACCGGCATCGCCATCGAGATCGAGGACGCCGGCGTCAGCCTCAGCGAGGAGACCCGCGCCAAGGCCGAGCTCATGCTGGAGCAGGCCAAGGCCGGCGTCGACATCCAGGACGTCGGGATCACCCCCCGCCTCGGCCTCGCGGTCGTCGGCCGCCTGTGCACCTCGTTCAACCTCGAGGTCTCGCTGCGCAAGTCGGCGTACGGCGGCGTCCGGGCCGTCCTCGTCGTGCCCCGCGAGATGCAGACCACCGACCCCGCCCCCGGCTTCGCGCACGGCATCGGCGCCACCGCCGTGCCGCAGATCGACCTGAGCGAGATCGGCGAGGGCCCCAAGCGTCCGCCCAAGAAGCGCCGTCCCACGAGGCCGCGCATCCCGGCCGGGGTCTCCCTGACCGACGACGAGGTGCCCGAGGTCACCGAGTGGACCGAGCAGGGCCTGCCGCAGCGCCGCAGCAAGCAGACGATCTCCATCGTCCAGCGCTACCAGGAGGCGTACGCCGCCCAGGACGCCGCGCGCAGGGGCGAGCCGGACCCGTTCGCGCGCCCCGAGCCGGAGCCCGCGCCCAAGAAGAAGAAGGCCGAGCCCGGGGTGGGTTTCGAGGCGTTCTGGGAGGGCCTGAAGAAGGGCATCCCCGAGGGCACGCACCCGACCGATTTCACCCGCAACCCCACCGCCTATCTGTACCTGCTCGAAGACAAGGCCGTACCCGAGGCCGACGATGAAGGGGACCTCACGTGATCCAGCAGCGCCAAAACTTCGACTGGCTGCTCAAGGAGCTCTACGACGGCGTTCCGGGCATCGAGATGATCGTCGTGCTCTCGGCCGACGGTCTGCGCATCGCCCGCTACGCGGGTGACCCCGACGCCGCGGACCGGGTCGCCGCCGCCTGCGCGGGCATGCAGAGCCTCGCCGGCGCGGTCGCCGAGGAGATCCCCTCCGTCGAGGGCGAGATGAACCTCCTCATGATCGAGATGGACGGCGGCTACTTCTACCTGATGGCCGCCGGCGCCAACGCCTACCTCGCGGTCCTGTCCGACGTGCGCTGCGAGGCCGGCCGGATGAGCGGCATGATGCGCGACCTCGTGGTCCGCATCGGCGCCCACCTGACCAGCCCGCCCCGCCGCAACGGGCAGAGCGTATGACGCCTCCGCAACGCCGACGGCGACAACCCCTGCCCGAGCCGCCCCCGCCGTTTTCGCAGCCCCCGAAGGAGGGGGAGGACAAGAACCTGGAGCGGCTCTACACCATCACGGGCGCGGACGGCGAGCGCGCGCCCGTCGACCTCGTCACGTTAATCGTGGCGCGCGCCGACCCGCCCTCGTCGGCCACCCCGGAACAGCGGGCGGTGCTGCGCCTGTGCGCCGCACCGCTGTCGGTGGCCGAGGTGTCGGCCTACCTCCGGCTCCCGTTCAGCGTGGTGACCGTGCTGCTCACCGAGATGCTGGCGGCCGAACTCGTGCAGGCGCGCGCCCCCATCGTCCGGCAGCAGGTCCCCGACCGTTCCCTTCTCGAAGCGGTGATGCATGGACTTCAACGGCTCTGACACGATTCCCGGACCACGGGCCGAGGATCATCTGCCGCACACCACCACGGCCGCGGCGAAGATCGTCATCGTGGGCGGCTTCGGCGTCGGCAAGACCACCATGGTCGGTTCCGTCAGCGAGATCAGGCCGCTGACCACCGAGGAGACCATGACCCAGGCGGGTATCGGGGTCGACGACAACTACGGCTCCGAGACCAAGACAGCCACCACCGTGGCCATGGACTTCGGCCGGATCCGCATCACCGAGCAGGTCGTGCTCTACCTGTTCGGCACGCCCGGCCAGGAACGCTTCTGGTTCCTGTGGAACGGGCTGTTCGAAGGCGCGCTGGGCGCGGTCGTCCTGGTCGACACCCGCCGCCTGGAGGTCAGCTTCGAGGTCATGGGACGGCTGGAGGAGGGCGGTGTGCCCTTCGTCGTCGCCGTCAACACCTTCCCCGACGGGCCCCGTTACCCCATCGAGGACCTGCGGGCCGCGCTCGACCTGCCGCCCGAGATCCCGATCGTGGAGTGCGACGTCCGCCGCCGCGCCTCCAGCCGGGACGTCCTGATGACCCTGATGCGCTTCCTGCACGAACTGGCCCTGAGCCGCAGCCTCATCTGACACCCGTACCGCCCCTCCCCCCCCAGACACCGCACACAGCGAAGTTTCGGAGCGACCCTGTGACTCCCGAACACCCCACCCCGACCGGCCCGAGCGACCTCGCCCTGGACCCGCCGCCCGGCTGCCCCGCGCACGGCCGAGGCCCCGGGGGACTGACCCGGCTCTACGGCCCCGGCGCGGAGAACCTCGGCGAACTGTACGAGCAACTCCGCGAGGAGTACGGCCCCGTGGCGCCGGTGCTGATCCACGACGACCTGCCGATGTGGATGGTCCTCGGGCACGCCGAGAACCTGCACATGGTGCGGACGCCCTCGCAGTTCTGCAAGGACAGCCGGATCTGGTCGCCGTGGGTGGAGGGCAAGGTCAGGCCCGACCACCCGCTCATGCCGCACATCGCCTTCCAGCCCATGGCCGCCCACGTCGAGGGCGACGAGCACCTGCGGCTGCGCGGCGCGGTCACCGCGGCCATGGCGACCATCGACGACCGCAGCCTGCGCCGCTTCATCAACCGCTCCTCACAGCGCCTCGTCAACCGCTTCTGCGAGGAGGGCCGGGCCGACCTGGTCGGCCAGTTCGCCGAGCACCTGCCGATGGCCGTGGTGTGCCATGTCATCGGCATGCCCGAGGAGTACGACGACCGCATGGTGCACTGCGCCCGCGACGCGCTCAAGGGCTCCGAGACCGCCATCGCCAACCACGCCTACGTCATCGAGGCGCTGGCCCGGCTCACCGACCGCCGCCGCGCCCAGCCCGAGGACGACTTCACCAGCCACCTCGTCAACCACCCGGCGGGGCTCTCGGACCGCGAGATCACCGAACACCTGCGCCTGGTGCTCTTCGCCGCCTACGAGGCCACCTCCAACCTGCTCTCCAACACGCTGCGCACGGTCCTCACCGACCCGCGGTTCCTCGCCCAGCTCAACGGCGGCCAGATGACAGTGCCGGAAGCGGTCGAGCAGTCCCTGTGGGACGAGCCCCCGTTCAGCACCGTCTTCGCCTACTTCGCCAAGCAGGACACCGAGCTGGGCGGTCAGCGCATCCGCCAGGGCGACGGCCTCTTCTTCGCACCCGCCCCGGGCAACGTCGACCCCCGGGTGCGCCCCGACCTCTCCGCCCACATGATGGGCAACCGCTCGCACCTCGCCTTCAGCGGCGGCCCGCACGAGTGCCCCGGCCAGGACATCGGCCGCGCCATCGCCGACGTCGGCGTCGACGCGCTGCTGATGCGGCTGCCGGACGTGCAACTCGACTGCGACGAGGACGAGTTGCGCTGGACGGCGTCGATCGCCTCACGGCACCTGGTGGCCCTGCCGGTCCGGTTCGAGCCGAAGCCCCAGCAGGACGTCAGGCACAAGCCGAGCCCCTCCGCGATCCCGCCGCAGCGCATGACGCCGCCGCTGAACACTGCGCCGCGGCCCGCGCCGACCGCGCCGACCGCGCCGACGACGACGCCGGCCGCCGCCGAGCCGGTGGCCGCGCCGCCCGCCGCGCAGCCGACGCAGCCCGCCCGCAGGCCCAACGTCTGGCGGCGCTTCGTGATCTGGGTGCGCGGCTACTGAGAGATCGCCGGTCCCCTCCGGCTACGGAACGGCAGGACGGGCGGGAGCGGCGGCCCAACGGTCGTAGGACGCCCAGGCCTCGAGCTCCCGCCCGCTGCGCAGCCGGTGCTCCGTCCCCGTGACCGGATCGGTGAACTCCAGCTCCCGCGCCAGCAGTTGCAGCGGGCGCCGGAACTCCCCGGCCGGCTCGGGGGCGGCCACCTCGGGATAGAGCGGATCGCCCAGGATCGGCACGCCGAGCGTGTTCATGTGCACCCGCAGCTGATGGGTCTGCCCGGTGGCGGGCAGCAGCCGGTACCGGCCGAGCCCCGGCGCCCGGTGCTCGACCAGCTCGACGCGGCTCACCGCGTTCGGCTCGCCCGCCACCTCGTAGGCGGCCAGCACGCCCCGCTCCTTGACGATCCTGCTGCGCACCGTCCGCGGCAGGGCGAGCCCGGGGTCGTAGGGCGCGAGCGCCTCGTACACCTTGCGCACCCGGCGCTCGCGGAACAGCGCCTGGTACGCGCCACGCTCCTCGGGACGCACCGTGAACAGCACGAGCCCGGCGGTGAGCCGGTCCAGCCGGTGCGCGGCGCCGAGCGCGGGAATGCCCAGCTCCCGCCGCAGCCGGGCCAGCGCGGTCTCGGTGACATGACTGCCGCGCGGGGTGGTGGCCAGGAAGTGCGGTTTGTCGGCGACGACGATGTGCTCGTCGCGGTACACGATCTCCAGCGGGAACGGCACGGGCGCCTCGGACGGCAGCTCGCGGTGGAACCACACGAACATCCCCGGCACGTACGCCGCGTCCGGCGCCACCGCCGCACCGTCCGCGCCCACGACGAGCCCGGCCGCCAGCATCCCGTCCACGATCCCGGCACGCGCCGCGCCCAGCCGCTCCACCAGGTGCTCCCGAACGGTGGCCCAGGCGCCCTCGCCCGGCAGCCGCACCCGCACGGGGTCGATCCCGTCGCGCTGCGGCAGGGGGGAGGGCGGGGGAGGGGTACGACGTCTCATCGCGGTCAAGCGTACGGCGGAGCCGGAGCCTGGGTCGGAGCCTGGGCAGGAGCAGGAGCAGGAGCAGGAGCAGGAGCCTGGGCCTGGGCCTGGGCCTGGGTCGGAGCCGGAGCCGGAGCCGGAGCCGGAGCTTGGGCAGGGGCAGGGGCAGGGGCAGGGCGGGCGGGCGGGCGGTGGGAAACCCGGTTGACTCCTCGAGGCCCGTTGGCAGGATGCTGATCATGCCTTACACCGCAGGCCTCGTCCTGCCCGCCGGAACCCTGTCGAGCGCCCCGCAGCCCGTGCTCCCCACCGGAGACGGACTGGTCCTGCGCCCGTGGCGGGCCGAGGACGCCCCCGCCGTCCACGCCGCCTTCCAGGACCCGCTGATACACCAGTGGCACATCAGGGCCGCCGATTCCGAGGAGGAGGTGGCGGGCTGGATAGCGGAGTGGCAGCAGGCCTGGGAGGGGGAGCAGAGCGCCCAGTGGGCCGTCGTCGACGCGGACACCGACGTGCTGCTGGGGCGGGTGGCGCTGCGCGGCATCCAGCTCGGCGAGGGCCTCGCCGAGGTCGCGTACTGGACGACCGGGGCGGCCCGCGGCCGGGGCGTCGCATCCCGGGCCACGGCCGCCCTGTCGCGCTGGGCCTTCGACGAGATCGGCTTCCACCGCCTGGAGCTGTCGCACGCCACCGCCAACGAGGCCTCCTGCCGGGTCGCCGAGAAGGCCGGCTTCACCCTGGAGGGCACCAAGCGCAGTGCCGTCCTCCACCAGGACGGCTGGCACGACATGCACCTGCACGCGCGCGTGCAGGGCGACTGACCGCCCGCCTCCCCTGCCGAGGCCCTCTCTTCAGACGGCCCGCCGACGGTACGCCCGGTAGGCCACGCCGACCGCGACGGTCGCGCCGAGGAACAGCACGGTGAACCACTGGAAGTACCAGTGCCCGCCCGCGGGGTCGTACACCGCCGCGCGCGGCCAGGCCAGGTTGACCGCCATCAGCAGGCCGTAGAGGAGGGCCAGGGCGTTCACCGGGACGCCCCAGCGGCCCAGGGAGAACAAGGGGGCGCCCGTCTCGTCGACGCCGGCCGAGGAGAAGCCGCCGCGCAGCCGGCGCACCAGCAGCGGGCCGGTGACCATCGCGTACGCCAGGTACAGCATCACGATGCAGGTCGTGCCGATGGCCAGGAACGCCTCGGGCGAGGCGAAGTTGAGCAGCAGCAGGGCCGCCGCGAGGCCGCCGACCACCAGCGCCGGTGCGCTCGGCATGCCGGTGCGCGGGTGCACGCGCGCGAGGCGGGCGGAGAACGGGAGCTGTCCGTCGCGGGCCATGGAGAACAGCATCCGGCAGGCCGCCGTCTGGATGGCCAGCGTCGCCACCGCGATCGCCACGACCACGTCCGCCAGCAGCGCCTTGCCGACGCCGTCGCCGAGGCTGCTGGTGAGGACGTAGGAGAGTCCGTCGACGCCCAGTCGGCCGTCGGTGAGGCTGGGGGCGGCGAGCAGGCCGCCCAGGACGATCAGGCCGCCGAGGAGGCCGGCCGCGCCGAGCGCGGTGAGGATGGTGCGGGGCGCGGTGCGCCGCGGATGGTGCGTCTCCTCGCTCATCTCGCCCGCGCTGTCGAAGCCGATCATCACATAGGCGGCCGTGAACGAGCCGACGAGCAGCGCCCCGAACAGGCCGTTCTGCGCGGCCCCTTCGGTGTGGAAGGTGATGCTCGGGGTGCGCTCGGAGTGGGTGAGCAGCAGGACGACGATGAGCACCGCGCCGATGATCTCGGCGGTGACGCCGACCCGGTTGATCACGGACATCACGCGGTTGTCGAGGATGTTCACGATCGTCGTGAGGACCAGCAGGACCACGCCGAGCAGCGCCGCGTTGGCCGCGCCGTCGGCCGAGGTGGGCGCCGGGTCGGTGCCGATCAGCTGGAAGCCCGACCAGATCGCCGGCAGCACCATCTGCAGCGCCAGCGCGGCCGCGGCGACCACGACGACCTGCCCGATCACCATGATCCAGCCGGCGAACCAGCCGAACGACGGCGTCGACAGCCGCGACGACCACTGGTAGATCGCGCCCGAGATCGGATAGCGCGCGGCCAGCTCCGCGAAGCAGGCGGCCACCAGCAGCTGCCCGACCAGCACCGCCGGCCAGGCCCAGAAGAAGACCGGGCCGCCGAAGGCGTACCCGAAGGCGAAGAACTGGAAGACGGTCGTCAGGACGGAGATGAAGGAGAACCCGGCGGCGAACGAGGCGTACCGGCCCAGGCTGCGGTGGAGTTCCTGGTGGTAGCCGAACTCGGCGAGGGAGCCGTCGCCGTGTCCGGCGTCGGGGGAGTGCGGTGGGTCGGGGCGTACGTCGGAGGATGTCGTTGTCGTCACGGCGGAACCTGCCTTGGCCCAGAGAGAACGTAATTCCTGTCGGGCGACAGAAATTAGGGACGCGCTGTTTCGTGCGCGTCACGCCGCCGTGTCCGGGGCGGGCCCAAGTCCTCACGCCCTCAACTCGCTCCCGACTTCACCCGATCGCGTTACGTCGCGTCTCTTGCCAGGGGTCGCCGACTCGCGATATGTTCGGCTACGGATATTCGGAGGCGAGGTGGTCATCGTGGCGAGGAAACGCCGCAAGCTCAGCAACCCGTTGGCACTCGCCGTGATGACCACGCTCTGGCAGAAGCCGATGCACCCGTACGAGATCGCCCAGACCCTGCGCAGTCAGGGCAAGGACACGAGCACGAAGACGAACTACGGCTCGCTCTACACCGTCGTGCAGAACCTCGAGAAGTACGGCTTCGTCGAGGTGACCGGTGTGGAGCGGCAGGGCAATCGCCCCGAGCGCACGGTCTACGGGCTCACCGAGGCCGGGCGCGAGGAGATGGCCGAGTGGCTGTCCGACCTGATCGCCATTCCCGCGAAGGAGTACCCGATCTTCGAGACGGCGCTCTCGCTGATGGCGGCGCTGCCTCCCGGCGACGTGGTGCGGCTGTTGGAGACGCGGCTGAGCTCCCTGGAGGTCCAGGTGGCCAGCGGCCGGGGCGCGCTCGAGAAGCTCTACGAGACGCTGCCGAGGCTCTTCCTCGTCGAGGTCGAGTACCAGCTGCACATGGTCGAGGCGCAGGCGGAGTGGGTCGGCGGTTTCCTCGAGGAGGTCAGGAGCGGCTCGCTGCCCGGTGTGCAGGGATGGCGGCGGTTCCACGAGACGGGGGAGTTGCCCGAAGAGCTCACATCATGAAGAAGACCCCGGCGTGACTGTTGCAGCAGTCCCGCCGGGGTCTCGAACCCCGAGCTGAACCCGCCGTGAGGCAGTTCCAGGCGATCGAGGTGCGGCACACCCAGGATAGCCCGGTGCTTCTCCGGCGGATCAGCAGTCCTGTTTCCGCTCACACAGGAGAGCAGCTTCGCCATGAGCAAGACTCGTGCGCCCGCAGTGGAGGCGCGTCAACTCGTCAAGACCTACCCGGGCGGCGTCACCGCGCTGAACGGCCTCGACCTCACCGTGGAACCCGGCACCGTGTTCGGGCTGCTGGGCCCCAACGGAGCCGGCAAGTCCACCGCCGTCAAGATCCTCACCACCCTGGCCCGCCCCGACTCCGGCTCGGCCGTCGTCGCAGGCCACGACGTGCTGCGGCACCCGGACCGGGTCCGCCGGGCGATCGGGGTGGTCGCCCAGAACTCCGGCGCCGACCCGGTCGCCACCGGACGCGACAACCTCCGCCTCCAGGGCAGGCTCTACGGCGTGAAGGGCGCCGCGCTCGACCGCCGGGTCGACGACCTGCTCGAACGCTTCGCGCTCGCCGAGGCCGGCCGGCGCCCGGTCAAGGGCTACTCGGGCGGCATGCGGCGGCGGCTCGACGTCGCGCTCGGCCTGGTGCACCGCCCCGAGGTGCTCTTCCTCGACGAGCCCACCACCGGTCTGGACCCGGAGGCCCGCACCGCGATGTGGGAGGAGATCGGCCGACTGGCCGGCGAGGAGGGGCTGAGCATCCTGCTCACCACGCACTACCTGGAGGAGGCCGACCAGCTCGCCGGGCGCGTCGCCGTCGTCGACCGCGGCCGGATCGTCGTCACGGGCACCCCCGACGCCCTCAAGGGCGAACTCCGCGGCGACGCCGTGCACATGGAGCTCCGTAGCGCGCTCGGCGAGAGCGCCCGGGCGCGGCTGGCGGACGCCCTCGGCGAACTGCCGGGCGTGTACGAGGTGGTGTTCGACGGGCCGCGGGTGAGCGTGCGCGCGCAGGACGGGGCGGCGACGGTGCCCGCGCTGCTCGGCGCGCTGGAGCGGGCCGGGGTCGCCGTCGCCACCGCGACCGTCGCCCGGCCCTCCCTCGACGACGTCTACCTGCGCTACACGGGCCGCCGTTACGCCGAGGCCGAGGCCGGGCGCGAACTCGCCGCGGCCGACGCCCTCGTGCTCGCCGGGGGTGCGCGATGAGCGCCGCGATCGCCCAGACCTGGTACCTGACGCAACGCCAACTGATGGTGTTCGCCCGGCAGCCCGCGTATGCCGTGATCACCCTGATCCAGCCGGTGATCTGGCTGTTCCTGTTCGGCGGCCTCTTCAAGAGCGTCGTCGAGCTGGGCGGCTTCGGCACGACCTCCTACCTCGACTACCTGGTGCCGGGCGTGGTCGTGATGAGCGCGCTCGCCTCCAACCTGTGGGCGGGCATGGGCACGTTGGAGGAGATCCAGCGCGGCACTCTCGACCGGTTCCTGACCACCCCGGTCAGCCGGGCCGCGCTGATGAACGGCAACGTCGTCCACAACGGCATCGTCACCGCCCTGCAGTCGGCCGTCATCGTGCTGCTAGGGCTGGCGGGCGGCGCGGACTACCCGGGCGGGGTCGCGGGCGTCGTCGTCCTGGTCGTCGCCTCGGTGCTGCTGGGCACGGTCTTCGGGGCGCTGTCCAACGCCCTGGGCATGCTGGTGCGGGAGCGGGAGTCGATCATCGGCGTCAACACGTTCCTGATGCTGCCGCTGACCTTCCTGTCCAGCGCGTTCATGGCGCCGGACCGGATGCCCGGCTGGATACGGCAGGTGGCCCGCTTCAACCCGTTGGACTGGGCGATGACGGCGGGTCGTTCGGCGCTGTCCGCCGACCCCGACTGGGGCGCGGTGCTCGTCCGCGGCGGCGCGCTGCTCGCGCTCGCGGTGGCGGCCGTGTGGCTGTCGATCAGAACGTTCAGGTCGTACCAGCGGTCGGTGTAGCCGCAGGCCGGTACGGAGACAGGCCTGCGGAGGCAGGCCGGTGCCGCGGCCGGTCGGCGCGGCGGCAGGAGTCCTCGGGCGGCCCGCCCCACGGGTGCGGGCCGCTGCCTCCCGCTACGCGGCCGATGTCGCGCCCTCCTGCTCCGCCTCCACCCGTGCGTTCCACTCCCGCTTCGAGGCCTGCCAGCCGTCCTCGTTGTGGCCGAGCCGCCAGTAGCCGGAGATCGACAGGTCCTCGCGCGGGATCTGGAGCTCGACGCGCAGGAGTTTGCGCAGCTCCTTCACGCAGGCCGCCTCGCCGTGCACGAACGCGTGCGGGCGGCCCTCGGGGAACTCCAGCGCCCGGACGGCCTCGACGAGGCTCTCGCCGACCGGCCGGTCGCCGCGGTGCAGCCAGACGACCGCCACGTCCGACTCGATCTTCTGCTCCTCCTCGGGCCCGGACACCTCGATGAAGGCGTGGGCGACGGCCCCGGCGGGCAGCGACTCCAGGGCGGCCGCGATGGCGGGCAGGGCGCTCTCGTCGCCGGCCAGCAGATGCCAGTCGGCGCTCGGGTCGGGGGCGTAGGCGCCGCCGGGACCCATGAAGTGGACGGTCTCGCCCGGCTGGACGCGGGCCGCCCACGGTCCGGCCAGGCCCTCGTCGCCGTGGACCACGAAGTCCAGGGTCAGCTCACGGTGTTCGGCGTCCCAGTAGCGCACGGTGTACGTCCGGGTCACGGGCCACTGCTCGCGGGGGAACTCGGCCCGGATGCGCTCCAGGTCGAACGGCTCCGGGTAGCTCACGCCGTCGGGGCCGAAGAGCAGTTTGACGTAGTGGTCGGTGCACGTTCCCGCCGCGAACTCCGCCAGGCCCTCGCCGCCGAGCACGACGCGCTGCATGTGCGGGGTGAGCCGTTCGGTGCGGACGACCTGCGCGGAGTGCGGCTTCCGCGGCTGCCGTGCCGGACGTTCTGCCATGGCGGCCTCCCATGTCGATATGGTTAGGTTTACCTAAGCTAGCATCCCTCCCCCGGCGATGCTCCCCGTTCGAGAGGTTGAATCACCTCTCTTTCAGAGGGTGGATCTCGCCTGGGGTGAATGTCATTCCCTGATGCGAGAACAATGCTCACGCGGGCCGGGCCGCCAGCGTCGTCAGCAGTCGCTGCAACGACCCGCCGAGTCCCCAGCGCTCCGCCAGTGCCTCCAGTGTCTCCCCGTCCCGCGGCGAACGGGGAAGCGCGGTGCTCACCTCCGGCAGCGGCACGTCGTCCGCGACCTTGACCACCTTCGGCGCGACGGCCACGTAGGGCCGCGCCTCGTCCAGCCTCTTGCGCTGCGACGGCGTCAGCTTCGCCTTCGGATCGTCCACCGCCGCCATGATCCCGGCCAGATCGCCGAACTCGGCCAGCAGCTTGGCCGCGGTCTTCTCCCCGATGCCCGGCACGCCCGGCAGACCGTCGCTCGGGTCGCCGCGCAGCAGCGCCAGATCCGCGTACCCGCGCCCGTCGACGCCGTACTTCTCCCGCAGCCACGCCTCGTCCGTGAGTTGGAGCGTGCCGACGCCCTTCAGCGGGTACAGCACCCGCACCCCGCGCGCGTCGTCCACCAGCTGGTAGAGGTCGCGGTCGCCGGTGACGATGTCGACCGGCCCCTTCGCCCGCCCGGTGAACGTGCCGATCACGTCGTCCGCCTCGTAGCCGACGACGCCCACGCGCGCGATGCCGAGCACGTCCAGAACCGTCTCGATGATCGGCACCTGCGGCGCGAGGGTGTCCGGCACCTCCTCCTCGTCCGGCCCGGCCGCCCGCTCCTCGGCGACGCGGTGCGCCTTGTAGGAGGGGATCAGGTCGACCCGCCACTGGGGGCGCCAGTCGGCGTCCATGCAGGCGACCAGTTCGTCCGGCCGGTGGTCCTTCACCAGCCGGTCGATGAAGTCCAGCAGTCCGCGCACGGCGTTCACCGGGGTGCCGTCCGGCGCCTTCACGGAGTCCGGGACGCCGAAGTAGGCGCGGAAGTAGAGCGAGGCGGTGTCGAGGAGCATCAGTCGTCCGGTCACGCCTCGCATCATGCCGCACCCGGACCTGTGCGACCGGTGGGAATTCACTCCCGTGGCACGCGTAAACCATCTGTTGACCTGCTGTGAACTGAACCACTCGCACGTTTGCCCCGGTGGGGCCAGGGCAGGCGCGGCCTCGGAGCAGCCCGAGGTTGCGCTTTCAACTGTTTGCTGTTGCCGAGCGCTCCGTTCCCTGTCCCGACGTTCTCCGTCCCCGATCGAGAGGTACGCGTGTCTTCCAGGCTAGAGGCCGAGCATCTGCACAAGGTGTTCGGCAGACGACCCCAGCAGGCGGTCGAACGACTGCGCGCCGGAGCCGACCGGGAGGAGCTGCGCGCCGACGGCACCACAGCCGCCGTCATCGACGCCTCCTTCACGGTGGAGCCCGGCCAGATCTTCGTCGTCATGGGCCTGTCGGGATCCGGGAAGTCCACCCTGCTGCGCATGCTCAACGGACTGCTGGAGCCGACCGCCGGCCGCGTCCTCTTCGACGGGCAGGACCTCACCGCCCTCGCCGACCGCGAGCTGCGCGCGGTCCGGGCGAACAAGATCAGCATGGTCTTCCAGCACTTCGCGCTCTTCCCGCACCGCAGCGTCCTCGACAACGCCGCCTACGGCCTCGCCGTCCAGGGCGTACCCCGCCGCGAACGCGAGGAGCGCGCCGCCGAGGCGCTGCGGCTGTGCGGGCTGGCCGGCTGGGAGAAGTCCTGGCCGGACGAGCTGTCCGGCGGCATGCAGCAGCGCGTGGGCCTGGCCCGCGCCCTCGCCACCGACGCCGACCTGCTGCTGATGGACGAGTCGTTCAGCGCGCTGGACCCGCTGATCCGCCGTGACATGCAGGACCAGCTCCTGACGCTCCAGCAGACGCTGAAGAAGACCATCGTCTTCATCACCCACGACCTCAACGAGGCCATGCGGCTGGGCGACCGCATCGCCGTCATGCGCGACGGCCGCATCGTCCAGACCGGCACGGCGGAGGACATCCTGATCCGCCCCGAGAACGACTACGTCGCCTCCTTCATCCAGGACGTCGACCGCTCCCGCGTGCTGACCGCCTCCGCTGTCATGGACACCGACGTCCGCGGCGACGAGGCCGACTGCGACTGCCGGACGGCGACCCCCGACACCCCGTTCACCGCCCTGTGCGCGCTCAGCGCCCGGCTGCCTCACCCGGTCGCCGTCCTGGACGGGAAACGGGAGCTCGTCGGCGTCGTGTCCCGGCAGCGCCTCGTCGGCTGCATCGGCGAGAGCGACGGTGGCGAAGGCGCGGGCGAGGCGATCGCCTGCGAGGGTTCGCAGGCCGACGGGAGGAAGGTGACCGCCCGTGCCTAGGCTGCACCTCGGCGACCGGGTCGACTCCGGCGTCGACTGGCTCGTCACCCACCTGTCCTGGCTCTTCGACGCTGTCAAGGCGGTCGTGGAAGGCATGTACGACGGCATCGACGCCGTCCTCACCGCCCCCGAGCCGCTGCTCCTCGCCGGCATCCTCGCGGTGCTCGCCTGGTGGCTGCGCGGTCTCGTCGCGGGCGTCCTCGCCTTCGCCGGATTCGCCCTGATCGACTCCCTCGCCCTGTGGGACGACGCCATGTCGACGCTGTCCCTGGTGCTCGTCGCCACGATGATCGCCCTGGTGGTCTCCGTTCCGCTGGGCATCTGGGCGGCTCGTTCCAAGGCCGTCAGCGCGACCCTGCGGCCCCTCCTGGACCTGCTCCAGACGATGCCGTCGATGGTCCTGCTGATCCCGGCCATCCTGTTCTTCGGCATGGGCGTCCCCGCGGGCGTCGTCGCCACCCTGATCTTCGCGCTCGCCCCGGGCGTCCGGATGACCGAGCTGGGCATCCGTCAGGTCGACCCCGAACTCGTCGAGGCCGCCGAGGCGTTCGGGACGTCACCCCGCGACACCCTGCTGCGCGTGCAGCTGCCGCTCGCGCTGCCGACCATCATGGCGGGCGTCAACCAGGTCATCATGCTGGGCCTGTCGATGGTCGTCATCGCCGGCATGGTCGGCACCGGAGGCCTCGGCGGCGCCGTCAACGAGGCCATCGGACAGCTCGACATCGGCCTCGGCTTCGAGGCGGGCCTCGGCATCGTCGTCCTCGCCGTCTACCTGGACCGGATGACCGGCGCCCTCGGCGCCCGGATCTCCCCGCTCGGCCGCCGGGCCGCCGCCAAGGCCCGCGGCACGGTGTGGACGTACCGACCGCGCCCGGTCGTCGCCGTGGTCGGCGTGGTGGTCCTCGCCCTGGTAGCGGGCGGCATGAACGTCTTCGGCTCGGCTTCCTCTTCCTCCACCGCCGCGTCCTCCGGCTCGGACGTCGGCAAGGGCCGGGAGATCGAGATCGGCTACATCCCGTGGGACGAGGGCATCGCCTCCACCTTCCTCTGGAAGGAACTCCTGGAGGAACGCGGCTTCGAGGTGAAGACCACCCAGTACGCGGCCGGCCCCCTCTACACCGGCGTCGCCACCGGTCAGATCGACTTCCAGACCGACGCCTGGCTGCCCACCACCCACGCCGAGTACTGGAAGAAGCACGGCGACCGGATGGAGGACCTCGGCTCCTGGTACGGCCCCACCTCCCTGGAGCTCGCCGTCCCTTCGTACGTGAAGGGCGTCGACTCCCTGGCGGACCTGAAGAGCCACGCCTCCGAGTTCGGCGGCAAGATCACCGGCATCGAGCCCAGCGCCGGAATGATGGGCCTGCTCAAGGACAAGGTCCTCAAGGAATACGGCCTCGACGGCTCCTACACGGTCGTCGACGGCTCCACCCCGGCGATGCTCGCCGAACTCGAGCGGGCCTACGCGGCGAAGAAGCCGATCGTCGTCACGCTCTGGTCGCCGCACTGGGCGTACAGCGACTACTCCCTCAAGAAGCTGAAGGACCCCCAGGGCGCCTGGGGCAAGGGGGACGGCGTGCACACCCTCGCCCGCGAGGGCTTCGCCGCCGACAACCCCGAGGTCGGCAAGTGGCTCAAGGACTTCAAGATGACCGAGGAGCAGCTCACGGGCCTGGAGGCGCGGATCCAGAAGGCCGGCAAGGGCAAGGAGCAGGACGCGGTCCGGACCTGGCTGAAGGAGAACCCGTCGTTGCTCGAGAAGTGGGTACCGGTGGCGGATTCGGGGCAGGAAAGCCGAGCGGCCCGGTGACCTGACAGCACCGCGACCGTCCGACGAGGGGCGGGCACCGACGCAAGGCCTCCACGGCCTGCGACGGGGCCCGCCCCTCGTGCTCCCTGCGCGCCCCCCGTGCGCCCATGGCAAGGATCCGGCCAACCACAGAGAGCTACGCCCAGGCCCGAGCCGAAGTCGCGGCGAAGCCGGGGACGAGCGGGAACACTCACGGCCGTTCGCGCATTGAACCGGAAAGGCGGAGGGCGGGCCGACGCCCGGCCTCTCCGGGCAGTGATCGACTGGCGCGATCTGTGAGGTCCGGTGTCACGCCGTGTGTCCTCGATGTGACGGGCCCATGAAACGGTTTGCCGAACATGCGTAGGGTGCAGAGAACTCAAGAGGACTTGGCGGAACAGTCAGGGCGACAGCGAGCGAAGGAGGGAGCCGGAGCGATGGGCGACCACAAAGAACAGCCCCTGCGGGTGGGCGCGGCCGTGCGGCGCCGGCGCCGTTCCCTGGAGCTCACCCTCGCCGTCGTCGCCGAGCGCAGCGGCCTGTCGGTGCCGTTCCTCAGCCAGGTCGAGAACGACCGCGCGCGGCCCAGCACCAGCTCCCTGGAGAAGGTCGCCGACGCCCTGCGCACCACGGCCGTCGAACTCCTCGCCGCCGCCGATCCGGCGTGCAGCGTCGACGTCGTACGCGCCGAGGTCACCGAACAGGGTCCGGGCGCCGGACCGGTCCCGGCCCCGGAACCCCGCTCCCGTTCCCTGGTGCGCGGACACCACCAGATGCACGCCTCCGAGTTCACCGGCGACCACGACGCCGGCCGTGAATTCCAGTACCGCAACGACCAGTTGATGTACGTCGCCGACGGCGCGGTGGAGATCGAGGCGGAGGGCCGCGCCTACCGCCTCGGCCGCGGCGACACCCTGTACCTCACCGGCGGGGTCCGCCACCGCTGGCGGGCGACCGTGCCGGACACCCGGGTGATCGTCGTCGCGGTGGCCGAGCACATCGAGGCGGTACGGGACCGCGACCGGGGCCGGAAGCGCTAGTGCGGATCGTCTCGTTGGTGCCGTCGCTCACGGAGGCCGTGGCCGTCTCCGTGCCCGGCGCCCTGGTCGGCGCGACCGACTGGTGCACCCACCCGGCGGACCTCGACGTCACCCGGATCGGCGGAACCAAGAACCCCGACGTCGACCGGATCGTCGCCCTCGCCCCCGATCTGGTGATCGCCAACGAGGAGGAGAACCGGGAGCCGGACCTCGCCGCGCTGCGCGCGGCCGGCCTCGACGTGCTGGTCACGGAGGTTCGGGACGTCCCGCAGGCCTTCCGCGAACTGGCACGCGTGCTCCGGGCCTGCGGGGCGCCCGCGCGCCCGGGCTGGCTGGCGGAGGCGGAGGAGGCATGGGCCGCGCTGCCCCGTCTCGCCGAGCACGACCGCCGCACGGCCGTCGTGCCGATCTGGCGCCGCCCGTGGATGGTGCTGGGCCGCGACACCTTCGCCGGGGACGTGCTGGCCCGCCTGGGCGTCGACCACCACCACGCCGGGCACGCCGAGCGCTACCCGCGGATCCCGCTCGACGAACTGCGCGCGGCCGCACCGGACCTGGTCGTCCTCCCGGACGAGCCCTACCGCTTCACCGCCGACGACGGCCCGGAGGCCTTCCCCGGCCTGCCCTGCGCGCTCGTCAGCGGACGGCACCTGACGTGGTACGGGCCGTCGCTGGCCGAAGCGCCGAAGGCGCTGGGCGAGGCGCTGGCCGAGGCGCGGCGAGCAGCGCACCGCTGAGCAGCCCGCGCGCGGTGTGCGCGGCGACGACCGTCCAGGCGGCGACGAGGACGCCGTACAGCGCGCAGGCGAGCACCTCGTAGACGACCAGGTCGGTGTGCCGGGCCAGCGCCGCCGCGCCGGTCGCACAGGTGCCGACCGGGAAGGTGAACGCCCACCAGGTCATCGCGAAGCGCATCCCGTGCCGCCGGGCCCGCACCAGGTGCGCGGTGGCCAGGGCGAGCCAGAGCAGCGCGAACCCCATGACCGGCACCCCGTACAGCACCGCGAGCACGGCGAGACCGCGGCCGACCGGCCCGGAGACGACCCCCGGAGCGAAGTGCGCGAAGTTCCCGACGGCGGTGGTGGACTGCCCGAGCGGGCCCAGGACGAGGAAGAGGGTCGGGGTGAGCACGAGGGGCAGCGGCCCGCCCGTCAGCAGCCGCCCGAACACCGACGGCAGCATGGCGAACGTGGCGAGCAGGCTCAGCCCGAACAGCGCGAAGCACGCGAGCAGCAGGGTCTGCCGTGGCTGCCCGGCCGGCAGATACGGCACCAGCAGCGGCCCGAGCGCGGCCGACACCATGGGCGCGACGAGCGGCAGCAGCCACACCGGCGTGGCCTGAGCGGCCTCCACCCGATGGCGTACGGCCATCAGATACGGGACGGCGACGGCGGCCACGAGCCCGACGACCGTGCCGGCGCCGAACAGCACGGCGTCCAGCGCGACCGCGGCCCGGACGCCGATCCAGTCCCGGCCGACGGTGAGCGCGCCGCCCCCGACCGCGAGCAGCGCCATCGCCAGGCAGCCGTAGAACGGGGCCGTCGCCGGGTCCAGGAGATGGGTGCGGGCCTGGTCGCGGTGGTGACGCCAGTGCAGGGCGCGGGCGGCGAGCAGGGCGAGCAGCAGGGCGAGGGAGAGCGCCCAGAAGGCCGCGCAGAGCGTCCGCAGCCCCGGGAGCCGGACCGGGAGGGCGGCTCCCGCCGTGCCGACGATCGCGGTGCCCATGACGGTGGCGTACCAGTTCGGGCCGAGGTGACGGACGGTGGTGACCATGACTCCACGGTCGCGTGGGGCCGCGTCCGCGACCAGGGAGGACGACTCTATGGGGACATAAACTGGGCTTATGGGCAGCGAGGAGAGCGTGACGAGCGCGGGCGGTGCGGCCGGTGCGGCCGGTGCGGAGGAACAGCGGCCCGGCGGCGGCGGTGGCTCGATCGCGCACCGCGTCCCGGACCTGGGCGCGCTGGAGCTGCTGCTGGCCGTGGCCCGGCTGGGCAGTCTGGGCGCCGCCGCGCGCGAGCTGGGCATCACGCAGCCGGCCGCGAGCAGCCGGGTCCGTTCCATGGAACGCCAGCTCGGGGTGGCCCTGGTGGACCGCTCGCCGCGCGGTTCCCGGCTCACCGACGCCGGCGCGCTGGTCACGGACTGGGCGCGGCGGATCGTCGAGGCGGCGCAGGCGTTCGACGCGGGCGCGCAGGCGCTGCGCGACCGCCGGGACTCGCGGCTGCGGGTGGCGGCGAGCATGACGATCGCCGAGTACCTGCTGCCCGGCTGGCTGCTCGCACTGCGGGCCGGCCGGCCGGACACGGCGGTGTCGCTGCTGGCGGGCAACTCGGCGGCGGTGGCCGAGCGGCTGCTGACCGGGGAGGCGGACCTCGGCTTCGTGGAAGGGCTGACGGTGCCGCCCGGCCTGGACTCCGCCGTGATCGCCCACGACCACCTCATCGTCGTCGTCGCGCCCGCCCACCCGTGGGCCCGCCGCCGACGCCCGCTGCCCGCGTCCGAGCTGGCGTCCACGCCGCTGATCCTGCGGGAGGAGGGCTCGGGGACCCGCCAGGTCCTCGACACGGCGCTGGGCGGTCTGGCCCGCCCCCTGATCGAGCTCTCCTCGACGACGGCCGTGAAGGCGGCGGCGGTCAGCGGGGCCGGCCCGGCGGTGCTGAGCGAGCTGGCGGTCGGCGACGAACTGGCGCTGCGCCGCCTGGTCGACATACCGGTCGAGGGAGTCTCCCTGGCCCGCGACCTGCGCGCGGTATGGCCGACGGGCCACCGCCCGACGGGCCCGGCCCGGGAACTGCTGACGCTGACCCGGGGGTAGGGCGGCTCACCCGGGGGTAGGGCGCGCGGACTCTCTCGCGCCGGTCACAGCATTCCAGCCCGTCTGGGGGTGCCCCCTCCAGGGGAGTTCGAGGCCGAAACCGTTCAGGCCGAAGGGGGTCCGGCGGCGCGCAGGCCTGGCGGCACGGCGACCCTCCGCTCGGGCCGCGGGCGGGAAGCCGCCGTGACCAGGGCGTGCATGACGCGGACGTCCTCGCCCATCTCCGGGTGCCACTGCACGCCCAGCACCCAGCCGGCGGACGGCAGTTCGACGGCCTCGACGGTGCCGTCCGCCGCGTACGCCGACGGGACCAGGCCCGTGCCGAGGCGGTCCACCGCCTGGTGGTGGTAGGTCGGCACGGGCGTCTCCTCCTCGACGACCTCCGCGTACAGCGTCCCGGGGACCGGCTTGACGCGGTGGTGGCCGAAGACGCCGACGACCTCGGCGTGTCCGCCGATGTGCTGCGTGAGGGTGCCGCCGAGGGCCACGTTCAGCAGCTGCATGCCGCGGCAGATGCCGAGCAGCGGGACGTCCGCCGCCAGCGCCGCGTCGATCAGGGCCAGCTCCCACGCGTCCCGCTGCGGGGCAGGCGCCCCGGTGCGCGGGTCGGGCTCGGCGCCGTAGCGGACCGGCTCGACGTCGGGGCCGCCCGCGATCACCAGGCCGTCCAGGCGGGCCACGGTCGCCGCCGCGTGCTCGGGCGCGTCCGGCGGGAGCATCGCGACCAGCCCGCCGGCCCGCTGCACGAGCCGTGGGTACCCGGCGGGCAGCAGCGCCGCCTCCAGCTCCCACACGCCCCAGCGCGTCCCGGACTCCAGATACGTGCTGACGCCGATCAGCGGCCTGCCGCTCGCCATGCGCTCTCCCGCCCCTCAATGGATCGACTCAAGAGATCGACTCAATGGACTTCATGCATACCTTTAGCTTCGCATGGTCGACCTCACGTCAGGAAGCCCCTGAGCAGGGCCGCCGTCCCCGCGCAGTGCTCCCGCATCATCTCCCGCGCGCCGTCCGCGTCCCCGTCCAGCACCGCCTCCACCAGCGCGGTGTGCTGCCGCTGCGAGTGCTCGAGGTTGCGGACGAGCAGCGGGATGCAGTCGAGCAGGTCGTTCACCGTGGCCCGGACCGCCGCGTACCGCGCGGTCAGCGAGGGGGAGCCGCACAGCTCGGCCAGGGTGAGGTGCAGCATCGTGTCCAGGCGGCGGTAGTCGGCCAGCGGCGCGTCCGCGGTGGCGGCCAGGGCCTCGCGCAGCCGCACCGCCTGCTCGTCGGTCAGTCCGTGCGCGGCGCACAGCCCGGCCGCGCCCACCTCCAGCACCTCGCGGAAGCGCAGCACGTCCTCGATGTCGGTCGCCGCGATCCGCCGCCGCAGCTCGTCCTCGCCGTCGGCGTCCGCGCGCGGCAGCGCGCGCGGCAGCACAAACGTTCCGCCGTACCGGCCCCGGCGGGACTCGACCAGCCCCTGGTCCTGGAGGACCTTCAGCACCTCGCGCAGCGTCACCCGGCTGATCCCGAGCCGCTCCGCCAGGTCCCGCTCCGCCGGCAGCCGTTCGCCCCCCGGTACCAGGCCCAGCCGGACCACCTGGAGGATCTGCTCCAGCGCCTCCTCGAAGCCGTTCCCGGCCCGCACCGGCCGCAGCACCGGCGTCAGCCGGTCGTCCGGTCCGCCGTCAGCGTCCACCGACATCTGGCCGTGCCCCCTTCCCAAGCAATGGTTCTCCGCAATACCTTATGGCTCCCGGCCGCCCCAAGCAGCCGAGGAAGCCGAAGGAGGCCGTCCCCGTGGCAGACCGCACACCCCCGCTCGGCGTCGAGGAGCTGCACGCCCTCGTCGCGAGCGGTGAGATCGACACTGTCGTCCTGGCCTTCCCCGACATGCAAGGGCGGCTCCAGGGCAAACGGTTCGCCGCCGGATTCTTCCTCGACGACGTCCTCCAGCACGGCACCGAGGGCTGCAACTATCTCCTCGCCGTCGACACGGAGATGAACACCGTCGACGGATACGCCATGTCCTCCTGGGAGCGCGGCTACGGCGACTTCGCCATGCGCCCCGACCTGGCCACCCTGCGCCGCGTGCCCTGGAACGACGGCACCGCCATGCTGATCGCCGACCTGACCTGGAACGACGGCTCGCCCGTGGTCGCCGCCCCGCGCCAGATCCTGCGCCGCCAGCTGGAGCGCCTCGCCGAGCACGGCTTCACCGCCCAGGTCGGCACGGAACTCGAGTTCATCGTCTTCAAGGACAGCTACGAGGCCGCCTGGGACGCGAACTACCGCGGACTCACCCCGGCCAACCAGTACAACATCGACTACTCGGTCCTCGGCACCGGCCGCATCGAGCCGCTGCTGCGCCGCATCCGCAACGAGATGGCCGCCGCCGGCCTCACCGTCGAGTCCGCCAAGGGCGAGTGCAACCCCGGCCAGCACGAGATCGCCTTCCGCTACGACGAGGCCCTCGTCACCTGCGACCAGCACGCCGTCTACAAGACCGGCGCCAAGGAGATCGCCGCCCAGGAGGGCGTCTCGCTGACCTTCATGGCGAAGTACAACGAGCGCGAGGGCAACTCCTGCCACATCCACCTCTCGCTCACCGACGCCGACGGCACGAACGTCATGGCCGGCACCGCCGACGACCCCGGCGGCATGTCCGCCGTCATGCGCCACTTCCTCGCCGGACAGCTCGCCGCGCTGCGCGACTTCTCCCTCCTCTACGCCCCCAACATCAACTCCTACAAGCGGTTCCAGCCGGGCTCCTTCGCCCCCACCGCCGTCGCCTGGGGCTACGACAACCGCACCTGCGCGCTGCGGATCGTCGGCCACGGCCGCTCCATGCGCTTCGAGAACCGGCTGCCGGGCGGCGACGTCAACCCGCACCTCGCCGTCGCGGGCCTGGTCGCGGCCGGTCTGTACGGCATCGAGCAGAAGCTCGAGCTGCCCGAGGCCTGCGCGGGCAACGCCTACGCCGCCGACTACGCGCACGTCCCCACCACCCTGCGCGAGGCCGCCGAGCTGTGGTCCGCCAGCCCGATCGCCGGGGCCGCCTTCGGGGACGAAGTCGTCGCGCACTACGCCAACATGGCCCGCGTCGAGCTGGCCGCCTTCGACGCCGCGGTCACCGACTGGGAGCTGCGCCGCTCCTTCGAACGCCTGTGAAAGGTCACCCCGTGTCCGACCCGCACGAACTCGTCGTCCTCAACCCCGCCACCGAGGAGGTCGTCGCGACCGTCCCCGCCGCCACCGAGGCCGACGTGGACGCGGCCGTCGCCCGCGCCGCACGGGCCCAGACGCACTGGGCCGCGCCGGCGCCCGCCGACCGCGCCCGGCTGCTGCGCCGCTTCGCCGACGTCGTCGACGCGCACGTCGAGGAACTGGCGCAGCTGGAGGTCCGCGAGGCCGGTCACCTGCTCGGCAACGCCCGCTGGGAGGCCGGCAACGCCCGCGACCTGCTGCTCTACGCGGCCGGCGGCGTAGAACGGCTCCTGGGCGGCCAGATCCCGGTCCCCGGCGGCTGGAACGTCACCTTCCACGAGCCGCTCGGCGTGGTCGGCGTGATCGCCCCCTGGAACTTCCCCATGCCCATCGCGGCCTGGGGCTCCTTCCCGGCCCTCGCCGCCGGCAACGCGGTCCTCCTCAAGCCCGCCGAGACCACCCCCCTCACCGCGCTCCGGCTGGCCGAACTCGCCCTGGAGGCGGGCCTGCCCGAACACCTCTTCCAGGTCCTGCCCGGACACGGCGCGGTCGCCGGACGCGCGCTCGTCGACCACCCGGGCGTGGCGAAGATCGTGTTCACCGGCTCCACCGGCACCGGCCGCGAGGTCATGGAACGCTGCGCCCGGCAGGTCAAGCCGGTCACCCTCGAACTCGGCGGCAAGAGCCCCAACGTCGTCTTCGCCGACGCCGACCTGAAGCGGGCCGTCGACCCGTTCTCCTTCCTCGACAACTCCGGCCAGGACTGCTGCGCCCGCACCCGGATCCTCGTCCAGGAGTCGGTGTACGACGAGGTGGCCGACCACCTGGCCCGCGAGCTGTCCGCCGTGGTCGTCGGCGACCCGGCCGACGCGGCCACGACGATGGGCCCGCTGATCTCCCGCCGACAGGTCGACCGCGTACGGTCGTTCGTCCCGGACGACGCCCCGGCGCTGCGCGGGACGGCCCCCGAGGGCCCCGGCTTCTGGTTCCCGCCGACCGTGCTCACGGGCGAGGCCTCCGACTCCGCCGCCGCCCGCGAGGAGATCTTCGGACCCGTCGCGGTACTGCTCCCCTTCACCGACGAGGCGGACGCGATCCGGCTCGCCAACGACACCCCCTACGGCCTCTCCGGCTCCGTCTGGACCCGGGACGTCGGCCGCGCCCTGCGCGTCTCGGGTGCCGTGCGGGCCGGCAACCTGTCCGTCAACTCCCACTCCAGCGTCCGCTACTGGACCCCGTTCGGCGGCTACAAGCAGTCCGGCGTCGGCCGTGAGCTGGGACCGGACGCCCTGACCGCCTTCACCGAAACCAAGAACGTCTTCATCAGCACGGAGGGCCCCGCACAGTGAGCGAAGCAGTGACCGAAGCAATGGTGTGCCGTCGTCTCGTCGGCCGCACGGCCGTCATCACCGGAGCCGGCAGCGGCATCGGCCTCGCCACCGTGCGCCGGCTCGCCTCCGAGGGCGCGCACGTCGTCTGCGGCGACGTCGACGAGGCCCGCGGCAAGGCGGCCGCCGAGGAAACCGGCGGGATCTTCGTGAAGGTCGACGTCACCGACCCCGAGCAGGTCGAGGCGCTGTTCAAGACCGCCTTCGACACCTACGGCAGCGTCGACATCGCCTTCAACAACGCCGGCATCTCGCCGCCCGACGACGACTCCATCCTGGAGACCGGCCTGGAGGCCTGGAAGCGCGTCCAGGAGGTCAACCTGACCTCCGTCTACCTGTGCTGCAAGGCCGCCATCCCCTACATGCGCCGCCAGGGCAAGGGCTCCATCATCAACACGGCGTCCTTCGTGGCCAGGATGGGCGCGGCCACCTCCCAGATCTCGTACACGGCCTCCAAGGGCGGTGTGCTGGCCATGTCCCGCGAGCTGGGCGTGCAGTTCGCCCGGGAGGGCATCCGCGTCAACGCCCTGTGCCCCGGGCCGGTCAACACCCCGCTCCTCCAGGAGCTGTTCGCCACGGACCCGGAGCGCGCCGCCCGCCGTCTGGTCCACATCCCGGTGGGCCGGTTCGCCGAGGCCGAGGAGATCGCCGCCGCCGTGGCCTTCCTGGCCAGCGACGACTCCTCGTTCGTCAACGCCAGCGACTTCCTGGTGGACGGCGGGATCTCCGGGGCGTACGTCACGCCCCTGTAGGCCGCGTCAGAGGAACGTGTGACCCTCGCCCCGATAGGTCGGCACGGTCGCCGTCACCTCGTCCCCCTCGACGAGGTGCAGCACGTCGAACCGCTCGCACAGCTCACCGGCCTTCGCGTGCCGGAACCACACCTTGTCGCCGATCAGCAGATCGTCGGCGGGGGAGCCGAGCAGCGGCGTCTGCACCTCGCCGGGCCCCTCCTGCGGGTCGTAGCGCAGCCCCTCCGGCAGGTAGGGCACCGGCAGCCGGTCGGGCCCGGCCGCGCCGGAGGCCGGATAGCCGCCGCCGAGGACGGTCACGATCCCGACCCCCGGCCGCCGGACGACGGGATGGGCGAACAGGGCGGCCGGACGCCCGCTGAACGACGTGTAGTTGTCGAACAGCCGCGGCACGTACAGCCCCGACCCGGCCGCGATCTCCGTGACCGCGTCCTCCGCGGCGGTGTGCTGCACACTGCCGGTGCCGCCGCCGTTGACGAACTCCAGATCCGGGACGACGGCCCGCACCGCGCGCACCACCGCGGCACGCCGCTCGGCGAGCTCCCGGCGGGCGGTGGCCTGCATCAGCCGGATCGCCCGGGACCGGAAGGGCCGCCCGGCGAGGGAGTCGCCGACCCCGGCGATATGACCCTCGTACGCCATGATCCCCACGAGCCGGAAGCCGGGCCGTCGGGCCACCGCCCGCGCCACGTCGGCGACCTGGGCGGGGGAGTGCAGCGGCGAGCGCAGCGCGCCGACCCGCAGCCGGCCGCCGAGCAGCTTCAGCGAGGTGTCCAACTCCAGGCAGACCCGGACGACTTCGCTCCCCGCGCCGCGCGCCGCGTCGATCAGGTCGAGCTGGGCGACGTCGTCGACCATGACGGTGACGGCCGCGGCCAGCTTCGGGTCGGCGGCCAGTTCGGCGAAGGCGGTGCGGTCGGCCGACGGGTACGCGAGGAGGATGTCGTCGAAGCCCGACCGCGCCAGCCACAGCGACTCGGCGAGGGTGAACGACATGATCCCCGCGAAGCCGTCCTTCGCCAGGACGCGTTCCAGCAGCGTCCGGCAGCGCACGGATTTGCTGGCGACCCGGATCGGCTTCCCGCCGGCCCGGCGCACCAAATCCTCCGCGTTGGCGTCGAAGGCGTCCAGGTCCACGAGGGCGAGAGGGGCGTCGAGATGGGCGGTGGCCCGGTCGTAACGGGCCCGGTCGGCGGCGCGCGCAGTCATGAACGAAGCCTGCCAGACAGGATTACCGCAGGGTAGGGGGACGTTCCGGGCAGAAGCCCCGGGGGCCGCGGACCGGTTCCCGTTCGGCCGACGACAAGCCGTAGAGTGACGCGCACGCACGGAGGAACGGCTCAGGCCGGGCGCCCGCTTCGGGATGCCGGTCCTCCTGTGCGGGTATGCGTGCCCGGAACGGACCGTCGTGTCCGCACCGGGACCGCCCGGGCACGAGATTCGAGGCCCGCGTAGGAGAACGACGGCCCGGGGACGAGGAAACGGGGGGCGCATGAGCACGGAAGAACTCCGCGCCTCGGTCCCCCGACGCCCGGACGTGCCTCCCCGCCCCGGCGTCCCGCCCCGCCCCACGACCCCGCCCCGCCCGCCCGAGCCGCCGACGGCGGGCCCGGACCCGGACCCGGACCCGGACCCGGACCCGACGGACGACGTGGCTGACCCGACCGACGCTGCGAACGCCTCGCCCTCCCCGGACCCGGCTCGCCCGGTTCCCCCCACCGCCTCCCGCTTCTTCGGCCTGCGGGCCCAGCACACGGACGACATGACCCCGCCCCCGCCGCCCGCGTCGGCCCGCTTCCCGGACATCCCGCCGCGGCCGAGCCGCCCCGCCTCGACCCCGCGACACGACGACGCGGGGACGACGCCCGGCCGAGCCGAAGAGCGCCCGTCCACCCCCAAGGTCCCGCGCCCCACCCCGCCCCACGACTTCCGCCGCGCCCCCCGGACCCCCCGCCCAGCCGCATCGAGCGGCCCGGCTCCCACAGGCCCGCCGCCCGTGGCCCGCCCCGCAGCCGCGCCCGGCCCCGGTGCGACCGTCCCTGAGGAGCCGCGCTCGCCCCGGTGGGAGGGTTCGCGCGCCGCCGGTCCGGACGCGTCCCGTCCGTCCGGTGTGCCGCCCGAGGCCCGTTCCGTCGGCTCCGACGGTGCGTCCGCCGCCGATGCCGACAGTGCCTGGACGCCGCTGCCCCGCGGCTGGGTGCCCGCGCCGGGACCGACTCGCCAGGAGGCGGAGGCGGAGGCGGAGAGCGTCCGGGCCGGACAGAGCGGCGACGCGGCGACGGTCCCCGGGACGGACGAGGGACCGGCCTGGACTCCCGCCGCGGCCCTGCTGCGGCCCGACTTCACCGTGCCCCGCGTGCCCCCGGTGCCCTCCGCGCCCCCGACGCCCCCCGTGCCCGAGGCCCGACGGCGGTCCGACACCGCCCCGGACAAGCCGGGCGGACCCGATCCGGCCCTCTCGTGGAGCGCTCCCATGGCCCCGGGCGGTACCCTCGGCGCCACCCGGCCCGTGGTGACCTTCGCGGAGCCCGAGGGGTTCCGCGACAGGCCCCGGACCCGAACCAGAAGGGGACGCAGCGCCGCGGCGGCCGTCGGCGTCGTCCTCGGACTGGGCCTCATCGGCGGTGCCGTGACGGGCAGTTGGCTCGTCGGCGACTCCGAGGAGGGCGGCGAGCGCAGCTCCTACACCGCCGCCGCCGGCCTGTGGCACAACGTGCCCGTCGACCAGCTCTTCCCGCTCACGGTCGACGGACAGGGCGCCGGACCCGGCGGTGCCGACCGCACCTGGACGCGGATCGCCGTCGCCCCGGACAGCGGCTGCGCCGACGCCTTCGACCCGCTGCTGCTCAAGGCCTTCGCCGCGGTCGGCTGCCAGCGGCTCCTGCGCGCCACCTACACCGACGCCACCCAGAGCTATGTGACCACCGTCGGCCTGCTGTTCACCGACGCCGACGCGGCCGCCATGCGCGCGCTCGACACCCGCTTCTCGAAGGAGGGCCTGGCAGAGCGGGCCGACCTGATGCCCCGCCCATACGCCGCGAAGGACACCGTCGCAGCCGCCTTCGGCGACAAGCAGCGCGCCGCGTGGACGGTCTCCGTCCTCACCGACGCACCCGTCGTCGTCTACGCCGTCTCCGGCTGGGCCGACGGCCGCACCGTCGACACCCCGCAGCCCGCCCCGCAGGCCACCGCCACCGGCGCCACGACGGCCCCCGCGCAGGCCGGCCTCGGCAACGAGGCGCAGGGCCTCGCCGACCGTATCGAGCGTGGCCTGCGCAAGACCGCCGCCACGCCCTCGGAGCAGCCCTCATGAGCACCCGTACGACCCGTACGACTCCTGTCCGCGCCGCCCGCAGGGCCGGACTCCTGTGCTGCCTCCTCGCCGCCGCCGTCGTCCTCGCGCCGAGCTCCACGGCCTACGCCGACGGCATCCGCGCCCAGCAGTGGGCCCTGGAGGCACTGCACTCCCAGGAGGCCTGGGAGACCACCAAGGGCAAGGGCATCACCGTCGCCGTCCTGGACACCGGCGTCGAGGCCGACCACCCCGATCTCGCCGGAAACGTCCTCACCGGCAAGGACATGGTCGGCTTCGGCGCGAAGCAGGGCGATCCCGCCTGGGCCCACCACGGCACCGCGATGGCCAGCATCATCGTCGGTCACGGGCACGGCTACGACAACGCCGACGGCGTGCTCGGTATCGCCCCGGAAGCGAAGGTCCTCCCCGTCCGCGTCATCCTCGAGGACGACGATCCGCAGCGCACCAAGGCCCGCAACACCCGCGGCAACGCCCTCGCCGAAGGCATCCGCTGGGCCGCCGACCAGGGCGCCGACGTCATCAACCTCTCCCTCGGCGACGACTCCGCCTCCGCCCACCCCGAGCCCGCCGAGGACGAGGCCGTCCAGTACGCGCTGAAGAAGGGCTCGGTCGTCGTCGCCTCGGCCGGCAACGGCGGTGAGAAGGGCGACCACATCTCCTACCCGGCGGCCTACCCGGGCGTCATCGCCGCGACCGCCGTCGACCGCTACGGAACCCGCGCCTCGTTCTCCACCCGCCGCTGGTACGCCACGGTCAGCGCGCCCGGCCAGGACGTCGTCATCGCCGACCCGGACCACAAGTACTACCAGGGCTGGGGGACCAGCGCCGCCTCCGCGTACGTCTCGGGGGCGGTGGCGCTCGTCAAGGCCGCCCACCCCGGCCTGACCCCGGCGCAGATCAAGAAGCTCCTGGAGGACACCGCCCGCAACGCCCCCGCCGGCGGCCGCGACGACTCCCGGGGCTACGGGTTCATCGACCCCGCCGCCGCGATCAAGGAGGCCGCCGACCTCAAGCCGGAGGGCCTGCGCGCCGCGGCCTACGGCGAGCGGTACTTCGGCGCCGGCCCGGACCAGCCCAAGGCGGAGGACCACACGTCGAGCTGGGCGGGCCTTCTCGCGGGCGGCGCCGGGGGAGTGCTGCTGGTGACGGCCGTCGTCCTGTGGCGCGGCCGCCGCGAGCCCGACCCGCACGAGGCCTTCGAGCCGCTCTAGCGGGCCGGCCGCAACGATTACTCGGTGGCGGACGCCGAAGTCGAAGAGGTCTCGTCGGTGAACACCGACATCGCAGCCCGGGCCACCGACTCGACCAGCGAGATCCCCGTGGCCTGCGTCGCGTTGCCGTTCGACAGCACGGCCACCAGGTAGTCGTGGCCGTCGGCGGTCACCCGCCCGATGCTGTTGATGTCCCACAGCGTGGTCGTGCTGCGCGGCAGCCAGCCGTTCTTCAGCGCCCACGAGGACCCGTCGGACGCGGCCGAGACACCCCAGTGCTGGTCGACGGCTATCTGCCCCATCAGGCCCTGGAGGTAGCTCCGCGAGGCCTCGCTCAGCACCGAGTCGTCCCCGAACACCTGCCGGAGCAGGGTGAGCTGGTCGGCGGCCGTGGTCTGGGTCAGCCCCCACAGCATGTCGTCGCCGCCCTGGGTCCGCGTCAGCCCGAACGACTCGTTCGCGGCGTCGAGCCCCTCCGCCTTGCCGATGATCCGCCACAGCTCCGACGCCGAGACGTTGTCGCTGTTCTCGATCATCGCGGTGGCGTACGACTTCTCGGCCGTCGTGAGCCGGCGGTCCGCCTGCTGTGCCTGGAGCAGCAGCGTCGCCAGGATGTCCACCTTGACGATGCTCGCCGTGTCGAAGGCGCCCGTGCCGTAGGCGGCGCTGTCCCCGGAGTCCATGTCGAGGACGGCCACGGACACGGCCGCGTCGTCCGGCACGATCACCGACCTCATCGCCGCCGCCAGCAGCGCGTCGTGGTCCGGCTCGGGCACCGCCACGGTCTCCACCGTCACCTCCTCGCTCCCCGCCCCGGACGCCGAGGCCGAGGCCGAGGCCGACGGTGTCGGAGAGGACGACGATACGGCTCCCGTGCGCGCGTGCGCCTGTGCCTTCACATAAACGGTCCCGCCCGCCGTCGCACCCAGGACGGCGGCCGTGGCGAGCGCGGTGTACAGGAGCGGACCGCGCCGGGAGGGGCGAGCGCGGCGGCTGCGACGTGCTCTGGAAGACTCCATGCCCGTGATGGTCGGGGCCCCGACTGTGCACGCCGTTAGACGGACGTTAGAGGCGTGTCAGGGAACGCTGAGAATCCTGTGAAAGTCGTCACCGTCGCGTTTCGGTCCCCGCACAAGCCCAGCAGCATCCCCCCGATAAGGTCGACGACCGTGGCGAACAAGAACATTCCCGACTCCGGCTTCTCCGACGACGACGGCTCCGCCGATCCCCGGCTGAGCGCGGCGCTCGCCGCCTGGGCGCAGGACCGCACCGCCGTGGGCCCGGTCCTCGCGGCCCTCAAGGGCGCCCGGCTGCTCGTCCCCGTGGTGGCCGTGCTCGGCGAGGTCGAGGAGGACGAGAACGGGCTGCGCCGCGAGAAGAGCAGCGACATGGCCGTCCCGACCCTGAAGGCGGGCGGCCGCACCGCCCTGCCGGCTTTCACGTCCACCGACTCGCTCGCCCGTTGGGACCCCGAGGCCCGCCCCGTCGCCGTCCCCCTGCATCAGGCGCTCCAGGCGGCCGCGCACGAGAAGGCCGACACGGTCGTCCTCGACCTGGCCGGGCCGGTGGCGTTCGAGCTGACCGGGCCGACGCTGCTGGCGCTCGCCGAGGGCCGCACCTCGACCGACCCGCTGGCCGATCCGGCCGTGGTGGCGGCGGTCCGGGCCGCGGTGGCCGCCGAACCGGAGGTGCTCAGCGCCCACCTCGGGCCCGGGCAGGCCGACGGCACCCTCGCCCTCGTCCTCGACCCGGCGGCCGTCCCCGCCGAGGCCGCCCGGTCGGTGGCCCGGCGCCTCGCAGCCGACGACACACTGAGGGCCCGCCTGGTGCGCGGCCTCGACCTGGCACTGCTGCCGGCCGGGACGACGCCTCCGGGCGAGCCCCTGTATGTGAAGAACTCCGTGAAGAGCTAGTGCCGCGGCAGGCAACGTTCGCCCCGTCGCGACGCCCGGCACGCACTCTCGCCGCACCGGCCGAAAGCCCAAGTACGTCCAGTACGA
>NZ_JBFAKW010000049.1:0-65706 GCF_040655955.1 Streptomyces sp. NPDC050263
CGTTTCCTGCCCAGCTCACCTAGGAGTCCGCCGGCGAGAGCAGCTGTCGCACGCCATCGGCGATCCGGTCGCGGCCGCCCCTCCTGTACCACGGAGGGGCGGCCGCGGCGTGTGGTGCGCATCGCTTCAGCAGGTGCGCCCCTTTGCGCGCTCCGGCTCCGGATCCGGGTCCAACGACCCGCCCATCAGTGCGTCCAGCAGTCCGCCGAGCACCTGGCGCTCCAGGTCCGTCAGCGGATCAAGAATCTCCTCCGCGGCGGACACCCGCGCGCCGCGCAACTCCCGCAGGGCCCTTCGGCCGTCCTCGGTGAGCTCGATCCGTATCACCCGCCGGTTGGTGGGGTCCGGCATCCGGCGCACCTTGCCGCTCGCCTCCAGCCCGTCGACCAGCGTCGTCACGGCCCGAGGCACCACCTCCAGGCGCTCGGCGAGGTCGGCCATGCGCGGCGGCGACTCGCAGTGCGCCAGGGTGCGCAGCAACCGTGCCTGTGCCGGCGTGACGCCGAGCCCGCTCCGCTGCAGATGGCGCTTCTGGATGCGGTGCACCCGGCGCGTGAGCCGCAGCAACTGCTCGGCGAGCAGGCTGTCGGAATCGGGGGTGCTCATGCGGGAACAATATCAGGATGCCGTTCATTGTGAGTATAGGTAACAATGAGCTATGCTCCGTCAGTCCTCGACGTCTCACACTCCGTAGGAGCCATGCCCCGCGACAACATCGAATGGACCCCCTCGCCCGGCACCTCGACCGACGAACCCCGGCAGGTGCGCCGCATCCTCACACTCTTCAAGCCCTACCGGGCCCGGCTGGCGGTCGTCGGCCTGCTGGTCGCCGCCTCGTCCCTGGTCACCGTGGCCACCCCCTTCCTGCTGAAGGAGACGCTGGACGTCGCCATCCCCGAGGGGCGGACCGGCCTGCTGAGCCTCCTCGCCCTCGGCATGATCCTCAGCGCCGTGCTCGGCGGCGTCTTCGGCGTCCTGCAGACCCTGATCTCCACCACGGTCGGCCAGCGCGTCATGCACGATCTGCGCACGGCCGTCTACGACCGCCTGCAGCGCATGTCCCTCGCCTTCTTCACGCGCACGCGTACCGGCGAGGTGCAGTCCCGCATCGCCAACGACATCGGCGGCATGCAGGCCACCGTCACCTCCACCGCGACCTCCCTGGTCTCCAACTTCACCAGCGTGGTCGCCACGATCATCGCGATGGTCGCACTCGACTGGCGGCTGACGGTCGTCTCCCTGCTCCTGCTGCCGGTCTTCGTGTGGATCAGCCGCCGCGTCGGCAACGAGCGCAAGAAGATCACCACCCAGCGTCAGAAGCAGATGGCCGCGATGGCCGCCACGGTCACCGAGTCGCTGTCGGTCAGCGGCATCCTGCTCGGTCGCACCATGGGCCGCTCCGACTCCCTCACGCGGGCCTTCTCGGAGGAGTCCGAGCAGCTGGTCGACCTCGAGGTGAGATCGAACATGGCCGGCCGCTGGCGCATGGCCGTGATCGGGATCGTCATGTCCGCCATGCCGGCCTTCATCTACTGGACCGCGGGCGTGACCCTCCAGCTCGGCGGCCCCGGTGCCTCCCTCGGCACGATCGTCGCCTTCGTCTCGCTCCAGCAGGGCCTGTTCCGCCCGGCAGTCAGCCTGCTGTCGACCGGGGTGCAGATCCAGACGTCCCTCGCGCTCTTCCAGCGCATCTTCGAGTACCTCGACCTCCCCATCGACATCACCGAGCGCGAGAACCCGGTGCACCTCGACCAGATCAAGGGCGAGATCCGCTTCGAGGGCGTCGACTTCCGGTACGAGGGCAAGGGCGGGCCGGTTCTCGAAGGCATCGACGTCACCGTCCCCGCCGGCGGCAGTCTCGCCGTGGTCGGCCCGACCGGCGCCGGCAAGTCCACGCTGGGCTATCTCGTGCCGCGCCTGTACGACGTGACGGGCGGCCGGGTCACCCTCGACGGCGTCGACGTCCGCGATCTCGACTTCGACACCCTCGCTCGCGGGATCGGCGTCGTCTCGCAGGAGACGTACCTCTTCCACGCCACGGTCGCGGACAACCTGCGCTTCGCCAGGCCGGACGCCACCGACGAAGAGCTGTACACGGCCGCCAGAGCCGCACAGATCCACGACCACATCGCCGCGCTGCCCGACGGCTACGACACGGTCGTCGGCGAGCGCGGGCACCGTTTCTCGGGCGGTGAGAAGCAGCGGCTGGCCATCGCCCGCACCATCCTGCGCGACCCGCCGGTGCTGATCCTCGACGAGGCGACCAGCGCCCTGGACACCCGTACGGAACGGGCCGTCCAGGAGGCCATCGACGCGCTCTCCGCCAACCGCACCACGCTCACCATCGCCCACCGCCTGTCCACCATTCGAGGCGCCGACCAGATCGTCGTGCTCGACTCCGGTCAGGTGGCCGAACGGGGCACGCACGAGGAGCTGTTGGAGCGGGACGGGCGGTACGCGGCCCTGGTGCGACGGGACGCCCGACTGGAGCCGACAAGATGAAAGTATGGCAAGTTATGCCGGGTTTGTGACGATGTGGGGGTTACCGTGCCCGCATGCAGATGAACACTCCGCCACGGAGCACGAGGAGCACGATTCGACTGACGCGCCGGGGCCGTCTCGTCCTCATCGCGACCGGAGCCGTCGTGGCCGGCACCGCCGTGGCGGTGCCGCTGCTGAGCCTGGAGAGCCCGAAGAAGGTGCAGGCGAAGCCGACGTCGCTGGTCATCCCGGAGGGCTGGCGCGCGAGTCAGATCTACGCGGCCGTCGACAAGGCGCTCGCCCTGCCGCCGGGCACCACCGTCAAAGCGCTGCCGAAGGCCGGTCTGAAGCTGCCGAACGACGCCGACGGCAACCCGGAGGGCTACCTCTTCCCGGCGACGTATCCGCTGGAGAAGGCGACCCCGCAGACGTTGCTGTCGTACATGGTCGACACGGCGAACAAGAAGTTCAACGGGGCGCCGATCGCGGCCGGCGCCCAGCGCAACGCCATGAACGTCTATCAGGCGGTCACCATCGCCAGCCTCGTCCAGGCCGAGGCCGCCACCAAGGCGGACATGGGCAAGGTGGCCAGGGTCGTGTTCAACCGTCTGGAGCGCGGGATGCCGTTGCAGATGGACTCCACCATCAACTACGCGCTGAACCGCTTCACGCTGAACACGACGGAGAGCGACACCCGCATCGAGAGCCCCTACAACTCCTACCAGCGCATGGGCCTGCCGCCGACGCCGATCGACAACCCCGGCGAAGAGGCGATGCGCGCCGCCATCAGCCCCACCCCGGGCGACTGGCTGTACTTCGTCACCGTCAGGCCCGGCGACACGCGCTTCACGGCGAGCTACGCGGAGCACCAGAGCAACGTCGCCGAGTTCAACCGGAACCAGAAGACCGCTCCGAAGAGCCCGAGCGCTTCGGAGGGCGTAAAGGGCGAGAAGAGCACGTCGGCGGCGGCCGGTTGACCCGACGGGTGCATCAGGCGACGGCGACGCTCTCTTCCGCGAGCAGCCGCCGGATGTCCCGTACGGCCGCGCGTCCGGCCCGGTTGGCGCCGATGGTGCTGGCCGACGGGCCGTAGCCGACGAGATGGATACGGGGATCGGCGACCGCGCGCGTGCCCTCGATCCGGATGCCGCCGCCCGGCTCGCGCAGCCGCAGCGGCGCGAGATGGTCGACGGCGGCCCGGAAGCCGGTCGCCCACAGGATGACGTCGGCGGCGACGTGCCGCCCGTCGTCCCACTCCACGCCGTCCTCGGTGATCCGGTCGAACATGGGCAGCCGGTCCAGCACCCCGTCGGCCAGCCCCTGCCGGATCGCGTCGTTGAGCGGCAGCCCCGTCACGGACACCACGCTCTTCGGCGGCAGCCCCTGCCGCACCCGCTCCTCCACGAGCGCGACCGCCGCGCGGCCCACCGCCTCGTCGAAGGGCCCCTCGCGGAAGACGGGAGGCCGTCGTGTCACCCAGGTGGTGTCGGCCGCGTACGGCGCGATCTCCAGCAGATGCTGAGTGCCGGACGCCCCACCGCCCACCACGATCACCCGCAGCCCGGCGAACGCCTCGGGACCGGGGTACTGCGCGGTGTGCAGCTGCCGCCCGCGGAAGGTCTCCTGGCCGGGATAGCGCGGCCAGAACGGCCGGTCCCAGGTGCCGGTGGCGTTGATCAGTGCCCGCGTGGACCACGTACCGTCGGAGGTCTCGACGAGCAGCCGCCCACCGGTGCCCTCCCGCACGGCCTTCACGTCGACGGGCCGCCGCACCCGCAGGTCGAAGGTGCGTTCGTAGGCGGCGAAGTACTCGGCGATGACCTCGGACGACGGCCGGGCGGGATCCGCGCCCGTCAGCTCCATGCCGGGCAACGCGTGCATCCCGTGCACCTTGCCGTACGTCAGTGAGGGCCACCGGAACTGCCAGGCGCCACCCGGGGCGGGGGCGTGGTCGAGCACCACGAAATCGCGCTCCGGCTCGAAACCGGTGCGGCGCAGGTGATAAGCGCCGGCCAGACCCGCCTGACCGGCGCCTATGACGACCACCTCGACCTCACGCAAGTTGTTCACGCTTCTACCAACGGAACGGTGGACGTGGATCTTCCCGCGTCGGCTGTGACTACGAGGACACGCGCGCGGGGAGTGGTGGAGGGCGGCAGATCGCCGTTGTAGCGCGGGTCCACGAAGGCCGCGAAGTGCACCTTGCGCGGGATGAGCTTCAGCTCGGTGAACGTGTCGGCGATCCGCTGCTCGGAGGCGATCAGCGGCTTGTCGATCGCGACCGAGATCCGGGTGGAGTTCGTCCGCTTGACCGAGGCCAGCGCCGCCTCGTACGGCAGCCCGGTCTCCTTCGCCCACACCTTGGCCCACTCCTCCTGGTGGTCGTACACCCACGCCGTCGCGCGCCGCAGCCGCTCCAGGTAGTTCTTGACGGCGGCGGCCTTCATCGTGTCCTCGAGCGCGGCGGGCGCGGCCACCTGGAAGGTGAGGCCGTTGGTGACACCGTCGCCGGTGGTCAGCACCCGCCCCTGCTTCGCGTGCAGCACCTGCGAGGTGTACGGGTCCCACACCGCCCACGCGTCGACCTTGCCGGAGGTGAACGCGGCGAGCGCGTCGGCCGGCTGGAGGTACTTGACCTTCACATCGCTCAGACTCAGCCCCACCGCCTCCAGAGACGCCACCAACTGGTAGTGCGCGGAGGAGCCCTGCGCCACGGCGACGGATCTGCCCTTGAGCTGCTCGGGCCGCGTCAGCTCGGAATTGTCGGGGACGAGGATGGCGTCGCCCTTGGACGTGCCGTGGAAGGCGGACACGACCGTGATCTTCGAGTCGGCTCCGGCCGCGAAGACGGGCGGGGTGTTGCCGACGCCGCCGATGTCGACCGCCTTGGCGTTGACCGCCTCCAGGAGCGGTGGTCCGGAGGTGAACGTGGACCACTTGATCTTGTAGTCGAGGTTCTTCAGCTCTCCTGCGGCTCGCAGCACGGCCTCGGAACCACCCTTCTGGTCTCCGACGTTGAGTGTGAGAGAGCCCTTGCCGTCGGTGTCGCCGCCCGCGCCCGTCCCGGCGGACGCGTTCCCGCCGCAGGCGGTGAGCAGCAGGGCGAGAGGGAGGAGCAGGGCGGCAGGGAGAAGGCGTCGTCGCATGGCGGTCCGTTCGGAGGAGGGGGAACGCCGGGCTGAGGAGGGGGAGGACCGGCTGAGAGGTGGGGCGGCGGAGTCGGGGTGGCGGAGGTGGTGGAGGCGGGGGCGATCGGCTGTCAGGCGGCTTCGGCGGCCGTCGGGTCCACGCCCAGGCGGCGCAGCAGCCCGGCGCGCAGTTCCGCGAAGCGGGGGTCGGCGATGTCGCGCGGGCGATCGAGGTCGATCTTCTGCTCGTGCGCGATGACACCGGCGTCCATCACCAGCACCCGGTCGGCGAGCAGCACGGCCTCCTCGACGTCGTGCGTGACGAGGAGGACGGCGCAGCCGCGGCGCTGCCACAACTCCCCGACCAGCCGCTGCGCGGTGATCCGGGTGAGCGCGTCGAGGGCGCCGAACGGCTCGTCGAGGAGCAGCAGATCGGGTTCGCGGACCAGGGCCCTGGCCAGGGAGGCGCGCTGGGCCTCGCCCCCGGAGAGGGTCTTCGGCCAGGCGTCGGAGCGATGCCCGAGCCTCACCTCTTCCAGGGCCTTGTCGGCGACGGGGCGTTCGGGCCGGCCCGGCAGCCCGAGGAGCACGTTGCGCCACACCTTCTTCCACGGCATCAGCCGCGGCGCCTGGAACGCGACGGCCTTGCGGCGCGGCACCAGCACGGTGCCCTCGATGTCACGGTCGAGCCCGGCGAGGATGCGCAGCAGCGTGGACTTGCCGCAGCCGCTGCGACCCAGCAGGGCCACGAACTCGCCCGGCCGGATGTCGAGCCGGAGGTCGTCGATGACGGCCCGTCCGTCGAAGGAGCGGGTCAGCCCCGCCACGCGGACCGCCTGGGGTGTTTGGGCCGCCCGGGGGCTCAACGGCCGGTGAACGCCGGTCGCCATTGCAGCAGCAGCCTTTCGAGGGAACGGACGACGAAGTCGGCGAGCAGGCCGAGGAAGGCATAGACGATGAGGCAGACCACGATCACGTCGGTGCGCAGGAAGTCCCGCGCCTGCACCATCAGGAAGCCGATGCCGGAGTCGGCGTTGACCTGCTCGGCGAAGACCAGCGCGAGCCAGGCGACACCGAGCGAGTAGCGCAGGCCGGTCATCGCGCCGGGCAGCGCACCCGGCAGGATCACGTGCCGGACCAGTCCCCGGCGCGACAGCCCGAGCGACTCCCCGGCCTCGATCAACTGCGCGTCCACGCCCCGGATCCCGGCGTACACGTTGAGGTAGAGCGGGAAGGTCACCCCGAGCGTGATGATGGCGATCTTCGGGGTCTCGCCGATGCCGAACCAGATGATGAACAGCGGGATGAGCCCGACGAACGGCACGGTCCGCAACATCTGTACCGGGGCGTCGACGAGGTCCTCCCCGATCCGGAACAGCCCCGACACCAGGGCCAGTCCGGTGCCGATGACGGTGCCCAGGAGCAGCCCGGCGGCCACGCGCTGAAGCGAGGTGCCCATGGCCGAGGGCAGGGAGCCGTCGGAGACGAGATCGCCGGCGACCTGGGCGATCCGGCCGGGCGGGGCGAGGACGTCGGAGGCCAACACGCCGGTGACACTGAGGAGTTGCCACAGCAACAGGAGCAGGACCGGTCCGGTGGTACGGCGCAGCCAGCGGGGGACACGGGCGCGACGGGCGGAGCGGGGGACGATGGGAGTGAGCGGGATGGATCCTTCGGAGGCGGAAACAGGGGAGATATCCGCCTCTGCGGATTCGGGCGGGGCGTGGCTGATGCTCATGGGGGCTCCACGGAACGGAACGGCGAGGACCGGCGGCCGGTGGGGGTGGCGGGGGAGGGGCGGGCGAGCGCGCCTCAGCGCCGCCACATCACGATCGGCTCAACCGGCGAAGGCGGCGAAGGCGGCGAAGCCGAGACGAAGGTGCGGTGGTGGGGCGAAGGCGCGGTGGTGGGGCGAGCGAGGTGAAGTGAGGCGGAGCGAGAGGTGCAGCCGGAGGCTGGAAGAGGTCAGCGGCCGCGACGACACGCGGCGGAGGCCACCCGCAGCAGGTCGATGTGACCGCGCGTGGTGAGCAGAGCTGAACGCAACATGCGGCCGAACGTAGTCAGCCTGCATGCCCACGGTCAACGGGTGTCTCGCAGATCGGACTCCGTAAGGTCAGGATGGGGTCATGTCAGCTGCGTTCACCACCCGAGTTCTGCACATCGCCTCCGGCTCCCGGGAGCGGGTCGTCGACATCACCGGCGACTGCGAGGCGTTCCTGCGCGAAGTGGCCGCCGGTCGCGACGGCCTCCTGAACGTCTTCGTCCCGCATGCGACGGCCGGCGTCGCGATCATCGAGACCGGCGCCGGCAGCGACGACGACCTGCTCGCCGCCCTGCACACGCTCCTGCCCGCCGACGACCGCTGGCAGCACCGCCACGGCAGCCCCGGCCACGGCCGCGACCACGTCCTCCCGGCCTTCGTGCCGCCCCACGCGACCCTGCCGGTCCTGGACGGGAGGCTGGAACTGGGCACGTGGCAGTCGGTGTGCCTGGTGGACACCAACAAGGACAACCCCGACCGCCAGGTCCGGGTGAGTTTCCTGGGCTGACGAGGGACGCCTCGTCAGCCCTCGTGCGAAGCGAAGAGTTCCAGGTGGCCGCAGGCGCGGCAGCGGTGGGCGTCTATCTGGAAGCGGGGCCGGCCCCAGCGCTTGGCATTGCCCAGGATCCCTCGCTTCAGCGGGCCGGGGATCCACCGCGCGTACCCCCGCGCGTGCTCGCCGGTCTCCTCGACGAATCCGGGCTCCAGGTCGTAGCCCTGGCACTGAGAGCACCTGATCTCCATGGCCGCACTGTAGACAGTGGACCGCGGCCCCGGATACGGCTGCCGGACGGTGTCCGGAGATCGCCCCGAGCCGAGCCCCCGTAGTTCACCTGGTGCCGGGCCTGGGATAGGGTCCCCCCGGTTCCGGTCACCGAATGGGGACGTGCCGGTACGGGGAGTGTCTGAGGGGCGGGCAGATTGATGGAATCCCAGGTGGGCGATGGCGGATCCGTGGACATCGAGGGAGCGACGTTAGAGTCGTTGTCCCCCGAACCGCTGCTGACCAGGGACTACGAGACCCGCCCCTCGCTCGTCTACGAGAGGCTGCGCCAGCGCTACGGTCCGGTCGCGCCGGTCGACCTGCTCGGCGTGCCCGCCTGGCTGGTCCTCGGCTACCGCGAGTCGCTCGACGTCCTTCAGGACGACGCCGGGTGGCCGAAGGGGCTGGAGAACTGGCGGGCCCGCTCGGAGGGCCGGGTGCCGGCCGACTGGCCGCTCGGACCGTCCCTGGAGGTCAACCATGTGCTGATCCAGGGCGGCCCCGGTTACCGGCCGCTCAGGACGGCCTGGGACGCGGCTCTCAAACCGTTCCAGGATCCGCGTCACCCCCAGGCGAAGCGACTGAAGACGGCGGTCACCGCCTACGCCGACGACCTCATCAGCCTGGTGGGGCAGGCGGGCGGCACGGGCCTGGCGGACCTGTCCGCGCAGTTCTCCCGTCCGCTGCCTCTGATGGTGGCCAGCCATCTGCTCGGCTTCCCCGGTTCACAGGGCGACGACGCCCTGATGGACATGTGGCGGGTACTGGACGCGGGCCCCGACGCGGAGCCCGCACTGGAGCGGCTGCTGGGGGCGCTGGCCGAACTCGCGGCGGTGAAGCTGAAGACGCCGGGGGACGACTTCCCCTCGTACCTGCTGGCGGCGCACCCCGAGCTCTCCCTCGACGAACTGGCCCGCGAGCTGTTCATGCTGCTGGGCATGACCTCCGATCACGTCGGGATCCTCATCTCCAACACGGTGGTCGAGGTCATCTCGGGCGAGGGCGGTGTGCGTGCCAGCCTGTCCGCCGGGATGGTCAGGGAGAGCATGAACCGGGTGGTCATGCGCAAGCCGCCGCTGGTGAACTTCGTTCCGCGCTTCGCGGCCAAGGACACCCCGCTCGGGAACTACACCATCCGCGCGGGCGACCCGGTATGGGTCTCCGCCGCGGCCGCGCACGCCGACCCGCTCTTCGCCGACAACGTGGCGCCGGGCACCACGGTCAGCACCCGGGCGCACCTGGCCTGGGGCGCGGGCCGTCGCCAGTGCCCGGCGCGCGAGCTCGCGTCGACGGTCGCGGCGGTCGGCGTGGGCCGGCTGTTCGAGCGGTTCTCCGACCTGGAGCTCGCGCTGCCGGTCGACCAACTGCCGTGGCGCTCCTCGCCGTTCATGCGGGGGCTGCGCTCGCTGCCCGTACGGTACGAACTCGCCGCGCTGCCGGAACGGCCGTCGGCGCACGCTCCGGCAGCGGCGTCGGCCTCGCAGTCGGATTCGGGATCGGAGTCGGAGTCGACCGAGACGGCCTTGCCGGATCCGTCCGTCCGGCAACGCTCGTCGCTGTGGAGCTATCTGACGGGCCTGATCGGCGTCGGACGTTGATCCGCTGCTGATCGGCCGCCGACAAGCCGTTGACGGGCCGTCCGTCGGTCGGAGTCCAGCTCTCGGAAGAGCCGGGCTACGACTGGCGGACGATCCGGCCCAGTTCGATGCGGTCGATGTTCGGGGCCCAGGCGGTCGCGTTCGCGAACGTCACGCCGTTGGCCCCCTCCTCCAGGTCCACGGGGACGCCCAGCGTCCAGTAGTCGTCCCAGCTCCAGGTGTTCTTGAAAGTGACCCTGCGCGGCGCTCCGGCGCCGATCGTGATGTCGGCCGTACGGGACATGATGTCCGTGTTGTAGGCGTGGCCGTTGTCGCGGCGGTCGTTGTGCGCGTAGTGGACGACCAACAGGTAGCGGCCGGCGGTGGGCGCCTGCACGGTGAACTCGGCTGTGCTGGAAGGGCTGTTGCCGAGCCCGCCGATGCGGGAGCCCCCGGAGGCGTGGGCGGAGTCGACGAGCCTTGCTCCTCCCGCGAGGGCGGCGGACGCGGCCTCGTAGGAGAGGGCGCCGGTGGTCGAGCCCTCGCCCGAGACGTCGAGGGCCCGGACCGCGGCGTGGTCGGCGGTCAGCGCGACCCGGTTGTTGCCCGCCGCCAGGTAGAGCCGCAGCGGACGGCTCGGAGCCGCTGTCACCTGCTCGCCGTGCACGGTGAGTCGTACCGCCGCCGAGGCGCGCGGTACCACCGTGTAGTAGGCGTCGCGCGGCGCGTACACGTCGAAGACGGCCTTGTCGCCCTTGCGCAGGACGAGTGCGCCCGTGCCCGCTCCGGCCGACGAGGAGTAGTCGTACGACGGGTTCCCGCTGATGTCCGCGAGCGTCGCCTCGTACGACGCCGACGGGGCGCCGGTGCGCGTTGTCAGGTCGATGCGGTCGAGGGTGACCTCGGCGTCGCCCTTGGCGAGCGTCAGCACATGGTCGCCGGCGGCCAATTCCACACAGAGGTCGTTCTTGGCGCGGTAGTTCCAGTTCTGCGTGGAGGGATACGTCACCGTGACCGGTTCCGCGCCGTCGATCGACAATTTCTGCGTGGCCGGGGTGCCGGACTGGTTGCCGTACAGGATCGCCAGGTCGTACGTCCCGTCCGCCGGGACGGTCACCGTGAAGTCGACCTTGCTGGAGACGGAGTCGAGGGAGCCGACGTCCTTCGTGCCGGAGGCCGCATAGCCGTTGGCGTCGCCCACCGTCCCGTGGGTGTGGATCCGACCGTCCGTGATCGCCGCGTCCTCGGCCTCGTACGACGCCGACCAGGGGACGACGGCGGGGCTCGGAGTGCCCGTGCCGCCCGGGGTGAGGACGATCCGGTACGCGGACATCCTCCGCAGGCCGCGCAGCGCAACGGTCACCGAACCGCCGTCCGCCACGTCGGTCTTCGTCCGGGTGAGGACACGCGGAGCGGCGTGCCGGCCCTCGTAGCCGGACCAGGCGGCCTCGGCGACGGTCACGCCGACCGTGCGACCGAAGACGGATCGGGAGAGGTTGTGCACCACGATGTCCGAGTCGCCGTCCGAGCCGCCGAGCAGCACCTGCGCCTGGCGGCGTGAGGTGTCGAGGGAGGCGAGACCCTGGAGTGTGTCGACGGTGTTCGGCTGCGGCGGGGTGACCCTGACCGTGTCACCGGTGAGCCCGGCGTACCAACGGAACAGCCACCAGCCGCCGTTGGGGATGTTGGTGCGCACCACATTGCCGTCCATGTTGCCGGCGGCGTCCCAGTAGGCCTGGTTGGCGTACACCTTGTTCCGCTCGAACATCGAGACCCACTGCACGAGTTGCCCCGGCACGGACAGGTCGCGGCGGTTGGCGTACTCGTCGATGCTGATCTTCAGCGGTGCGATTCCCAACCGGCGCTCGACGCGACGGTAGTTGTCGTAGTGGTCCTGGAAGTCCCGCAGTGAGCCCGAGTCCAACTCGTGCCAGGTGATCACCTGGGGCAGGACGTCCTCCCGCTTGGCGAAGGCGAGGAAGTCGGTCAACAGACGGGAGTGGTAGGCGGCTTCGTTGGGGCCGGCGATCCTCGCCGCGGGGGCGATCGCGCGAATGCGCTCGTACACCGTCTTCCAGTCCGCGAAGAAGCGGTCGCGGTTGGCCTCGTACTGCTTCCGGTCGGCGACGCCGAGGTCGTACCAGATCTGGTCGGGCTCGTTGAACGGGATGTAGACGAAACGGTCGCCGTCCGGGTCCGCCGACACCTCCTTGACGATCTCGTCGACCTTGGGGAGGTAGTCGTCGATGCCGAGATCCTCGTACGGCCACCGGGCGTAGACGTCCTGCATCATCACGTTGATCTCGCCGCCGCCGTTGCGGAAGAACGATCCGGAGACCGAGAGCGCGTCCCCGTTCGGGTGCTGGGCGCCGCCCTCCGGCTTCTGCGAGATGCTGGTGATCTTCAACGGCTCCAGCACGGCGTCGCCGGGCACGCCGTCGTCGCTCAGCCCGTAGAGCGCGCCGTTCGCGCCGAGCAGCACCGGGCCCTCGGAGGCGGCGAGGTCGACGGTGAGGCGCGTCGGCAGAGCCTCTGTGTGACCGGTCACGTTCATGCGTGGATTGTGATCGGTCACATACGGGCCGTCAAGAGCGTCGACGATCGTCGTCGACGCAAGACGGCCGACCGTCGAACTCCACGCATGTCATCCGTTCGGTCCAACTGGAGCCGAGGCCCGGGCCATGTCGTTGCGGGCCGGTGTCGGACCGTCGAGGGTGGTCGTACGGCGCCGGGCGACGCCGGGCGGTGGCGAGGAGGACAGGCGATGACGGACGGCGACGGCGTGGCGGACGCGGAGCGGCGGCGACTGGCTGAGGCCGACGCCCCTACGCCGACCTCGTCGACGCCAACCGGGCCCGCGGCCGCCACGACGTCGAGTACGAGCTCCTCGACACCAAAGTCTTCGACGAGAACCGCTACTTCGACGCGCTCGCTGGTCGGCTTGACACCGCTGGCGGCGACCAGCGTGATCGGCGGCCGGACGGACCAGCGGTTCCCCGAACTGGTCCAGGGAGCAAAGGAGTTCATCAAACGACACCCGGCCGTCGAGGCCTTCGTCTCCCAGCACGTCACCGCGGATCCCAATGCCGAGGGCCGCTGTCTCTTCGCCCTGTTCGGCGAGGACCGGCTGCGCCGTATCCTGGCCCGCATGCTCGACGAGGACGAGTTCCTCGGCCCGCACGGCATCCGCTCCCTCTCCCGCCATCACGCCGACCACCCGTACACCTTCGAGGTGCACGGCCGGACCTACGGCGTCGGCCGTCTCCCCGCCGAGTCCGACTCGGGGATGTTCGGCGGCAACTCCAACTGGCGCGGACCCGTGTGGTTCCCGATCAACCTCCTCCTGATCCGGGCGCTGCTGAACCTGCACGGCTACCACGGCCTCGACTTCCGCATGGAGTGCCCGACCGGTTCCGGACGCCTGCTGAACCTCTACGAGGTCGCCCGTGAGATCTCCGACCGGCTCACCGCCGCCTTCCTGCGGGACGCCGACGGTCACCGCCCGGTGCACGGGGCTCAGCCCCAGTTCGCCAAGGACCCGCACTGGAAGGACCTGATCCTGTTCTACGAGTACTTCCACGGCGACAACGGCGCGGGCCTCGGCGCCTCCCACCAGACCGGCTGGACCGGACTGGTGGCGGTCACCACGACGCTGTTCCGCACCCTCTCCGCCGACGAATGGCAGCGCGGCGGCCGGGAGTCCCTGCGGCCGAAGGGCGACGCCGAACGAGACGGCAACCGTGAGGAGCCGCTGTCATGACGGTGCTCTACGAGATCAACACCGTCGTCTGGCTCGGTGAGTTGAGCGTCCGATACGGGCGGCGCGTCACCCTCGGGGACGTGCCCGGCGAGGCCTGGGACGAGATCGCCGTGCCCGGCGTCGACACGGTCTGGCTGATGGGCGTCTGGGAGCGCAGCCCGGCCGGTCTGCGGATCGCCCTGCGCGACGAGGGCCTGCTGGCCTCCTTCCGTGGGGCGCTCCCCGACCTGACCGAGGCGGACATCGTCGGATCCCCGTACTGCGTACGGGACTACATCGTCGACACCGCCCTCGGCGGACCGGACGGACTGGCCGCCGCCCGCGCCCAACTGGCCTCTCGTGGGCTGCGGTTGATCCTCGATCACGTCCCCAACCACGTCGCCCCCGACCACCCCTGGCTCACCGCGCACCCCGACCGTCTGATCCGGGGCACCGCGGACGACCTGGCGCGAGCGCCGGGCGACTTCGTCGAGGCCGCCGACCGCGTCTACGCCCGCGGCCGCGACCCGTACTTCCCGCCCTGGCCGGACGTCGTCCAACTGAACGCCTTCAGCGACGGCCTCCGCGCGGCGACCGTGGACACGCTGGTGTCCATCGGCGACCAGGCGGACGGCGTGCGCTGCGACATGGCGATGCTGCTGATGAACGACGTCTTCGCGAAGACCTGGGGCGACCGGGCGGGACCGGCCCCCGCCGAGGACTTCTGGCCGTACGTCGTCCCGCGTGTCCGGGAGCGCCACCCCGACCTGCTCTTCGTCGCGGAGGCGTACTGGGACCTCGAACGGTCCCTCCGACAGCAGGGCTTCGACCACTGCTACGACAAACGGCTCCACGACCGTCTGGTCCACGAGGACGCCGACGCCGTCCGCGCCCATCTCCGGGCCGACCTCGCCCACCAGCGAGGCCTCGTCCGCTTCCTGGAGAACCACGACGAGCCACGGGCCGCCGCCACCCTGCCCGGTGCGCGGGGCCGGGCCGCCGCCGTCACCGTGGCGACCCTGCCCGGCGCGACCCTCTGGCACGAGGGCCAGTTCGAGGGGCGCCGGGTACGGCCGCCGGTGTTCCTCGCGCGCAGACCGCAAGAGGCCGTCGACGAGCCGTCGTGTGACTTCCACCGCCGTCTGCTGCCGGCCGCGGCCGCCGTCCGCCGGGGCGAATGGCGGCCGCTCGCCCCGACGGGCTGGCCGGACAACGACACCTGCCGCAACCTGCTGGCCTGGACCTGGACGCACCCGGACGCGCGCCATCTGGTCGTCGTCAACCACTCCGACCGCCCGGCCCAGGCCCGTCTGCCCCTGCCCTGGGACGACCTGCGCGGACACGACCACCGCCTGACCGACCTGCTCACCTCACAGTCGTACGACCGCGACGGCGACGAACTGACCGAGCCGGGCCTGTTCGTCGCCCTGGAGGCATGGCAGGCGCATGTCTTCGAGGTCGGGTGACGCTCAGCCCATGCTCTTCGCGCCGTCGATGGCCTCGCGGATGATGTCGGCGTGACCGGCGTGCTGCGCGGTCTCGCCGGCGATGCGCATCAGGACCCGGCGGGCCGACTGCCGAGCGCCCGGCTCGTTCCACGGGGCCGCCGGCAGCTCGTGGTCCGCGTCCAGGTCGGGCAGGGACACGACCAGCTCGTCGGTACGACGGGCCACCTCTTCGTACTCCTTCAGCACCCCGGCCAGCGTCTCGCCCGGCAGCATCCGGAACTCGGCGGCCCGCGCGGCCCAGTCGTCCTCCGTCATCTTGGTGAAGTCGGGCATCCCCGACGCGCCCTCCAGGATGAACCTCACCCAGCTTCGCTCCACGGAGGCGACGTGCTTGATCAGACCTCCGAGACACAGCGCGCTCACGGTGGTCCGCTGCCCGGCCTGCTCGTCGGTGAGGTCGCGGGTGGTGAAGCGCAGGAAGTGTCGGTGCTCGGCGAGCGTCTCCAGCAGGTCGGCGCGCTCGCGGCTGACGGCCGGGGCTGCGACGGTCTCTGTGAGGGGGGTGGGCTGGCTCATGACGGCCTCCGTGAGTGCTGTTCCGGGATCATCTGTCCCGCGGTCACCTTGCCCCGCGGTCACGAGTGCCACGTTAGGAGAGATAGAGGTCAGATCCTGACCTACAGCGCGGGCCGCTCAGAGCGAAAGTGAAATCGCCTCCGTACGTGCTCCCCACGCCGCCGCGCACAGCGTCCGTTCGACCTCGGCGGTGTACACGGCCGAGGCCAGCCAGGCGCGGGCGAAGCGGTCGGTGTCGGCGGGCAGCAGACGGCCGAAGGCGTCGCGGGAGCGGTCCGCGGCGGCGGCCTGGAGTTCGTCGAGAAGGTCTGCCGCGGTGGCCAGACCGGCACTGCGCAGCCGCCCGCCGTCGCCCGCCCCGCTGCCGGGGAATGCCAGCACCCGGCGGCCCCCGGACACGCTCTGGTGCACCCGGCGGCGCAGGAGGTGCAGCGGTGCCTCGTCCACCGCAGGAGCGGAGCCGGGCGCGGCCGTTGCCGCCGTGGGCAGGTCCGCGCGTTGGAGGCGGTCCAGGCCGAGGTCCACCCGGGCGTCACGGGCGTCGCCGGCGTCGGGCCCGGCGGGGTGTTCGGCGGCGAGCAGCAGCGCGCGCGGGAGCGGTCCCGGGGCGAGGCGGGCGACGATCCGCAGCCGACTGCCCCGCGCGGCGGCCAGCAGACGCAGGTTGTCGCGGTAGGGGAGCGCGGGGTCCTCGTGCGCCATGGCGAGCCGGAGCGCGAGGCCGTCGCAGTCGGCCAGCAGACAGTCGCCCGTGGCCTCACGGACCGTGCCCGCCAGGGTGACGTCGAGGAAGAGCAGGCCGTGGCCGTCACCGAGGCCGCCGGTCAGCGCCCGGGCGACCTGCGCGGCGGCGGGCGCCGCCCACAGCCTGTCGAGCGGCGCCTCGTGCCAGGCGGCGCCCGCGGCCCGAACCGCCCGCACCCCCGCCCCCGCGCCGAGCCGGCCCGTCGGGGACACCGTCGCACCGGAGACCGCGAGCCCCGCGCGCGACAGCTCACGGTGGGTCAGGGAGGTGTCGCCGATCCGCACCGCACGGTCGGCGGCGCCGGTCGCCCGCCCCGGGCCACCCGGAGCCACGTCGGAGACCGTGTAGAGGCGGCCTTCGGCGTCGGCGGTCCAGGTGACCGCGCCCGCGTACCCGCTCGCCGTCAGGATCGGCTCGGAGAAGAGCCCGTACAGGCGCAGGGAGCCGTCAGGGGTGTAGGGCTGCCGTACGGAGCCGCGCAGTTCGGCCAGGTCCGGGCCGGTCGCGAACGGCAGGCGATGGGCCACGCCGAGGACGCCGCGGAGCGCGTCGACGAGTTCGGGCAGCCGGTACGCGGGGTCGGCCGAGCGGGCCGCGCGCACCCCGGTGACCACGGAGACCGCCGAGGCGGCGGCCCGGGGGAGGCCCGCGAGCCGCGCGGTGTGCGCGGCCCGCAGCAACTCCGCCTGGAGCACGGCGCCGGAGCCGTCCGTACCCGCGGCGAGCACGGCGGCCGCCGCTTCGTACACGGCCCGCGCGGCGGCGAGTTGGTCGGGGGCGGCGGTCGCTGCGACCGGCGGTCGCGCTGCCTCTCCCCTCTCGGCTCCGGCCTCCGGTGCGGGCGACGGGTCGGGAGCGTCCTCGGCGACCGGTGCGGCCGAGGCCGCCGCCGCGCGGTGCAGACAGCCGGGGGCGAGCAGACAACCGCAGCGGATCGCGTCCGCCTCGGTCACCGTGCCGTCGGGGGCGTGCAGTTCGAGGTCGGTGTCGTCGTCGACGGCGATCCGTACGGTGTCGCCCTCGTGGACGACCGGACGAGCCGCGAGTTTGGCGACGCCCGCGTCCAGCCGCTTGCGCAGCCGGGGCGAGAGCGCCTCGACGAGTTCGGCAGTGACCGACGGGGCGACCGGAGGCAGGCCCGGGCTCGTGCTCATGCGATCTTCTCCCCTACCCAACGGGCCAGTTCGAGCGGACTGAGGGCGGCGACGGGCATGCCCGCGGCGACGAGCCGACCCGCGACGCCCGTGGAGTAGCGCGGCCGGCCGGTGTCGTCGAGGCTGGCGCAGCCCAGCACATGACAGCCCGCGCCGACCAGCGCCCGCACCTCGGCGAGCAGCCCGCCGAGCGGATAGCCCTCCTCGAAGTCGCTGACGACCACGACGAGAGTCCGCGACGGCACGGTGACGAGCTCGCGCGCGTGCCGCAGCCCCGCCGCGATGTGCGTGCCGCCGCCCACGCTGACCTCCAGCAGCAGCGACAGGGGGTCCTCGACATGGCCGGTGAGATCGATGACCTCCGTGGAGAAGGCCAGGAAGTGCGTGGACAGGGTCGGCACCCCGGCCAGCACCGAGGCGGTCAGCGCGGCCCACACCGTGGACGCCTCCATGGACCCCGACACGTCCGTGACCAGGATCAGCCGCCAGTCGGCCGCCCGCCGAGCCCGGGTACGGAACACCGGGTGCTCGGGGATGACCTGGACCGTGCCGTCCGGCCCGCGCCGCGCGGTCGCCAGGTTGGCGCGCAGCGTGCGGGGCAGGTCGAGGCCGCCGCCCGGACGCCGGCTCGGGCGCGGCAGCGCCGTACCGTGCAGGGCGGGCCGCAGCCGGGTGGCCAGCTGCCGGGTCAGCGCCTCGACCAGCCGCCGTACGAGCGGACGCAGCGCGGCCAGCCGGGCCTCGGGCAACCCGCCCGCATGCCGCAGCACCGTGCGCAGCAGATCGACGGAGGGGCGCACGCTGTCCGCGTCGAGTTCCGCGAGCACGTCCCCCCGGCCCGACGAGGCGGCCGCCGCGAGCACCTCCTCCCGGATGCCCGGCCCGAACAGCGCGACCAGTTCCTCGGACCACTCCCGCACTCCGGGATACGGCATCTCCCGGCCACCGCCGGCCCCCGGGCCCGTCAGATCCCCTCTGCTGCCCTCGCCGCGCCCGCTGCCGTACAGCTCGTCCAGAGCCGTGGCCAACGAGCGGGCGGACGCCGGGAGTTGATCGCGGCGACGGCCGAGCACGAGCCGCCAGCGGTCGGCGGGGGCGAGGAGCCGTTCTTCTCCTGCGCTGTCGCAGGCCAGGGCCTCGACGGTGGGGTTCTCCTCGGTGTTTCCCGGCGTCGGCGGCAGCAGTCCCAGCGACCGCAGCATCGCGCGGGCCGCGAGATCCGCGCCGGTCCAGGCGGCGAGCGCGGCCGGGTCGAGGCCGTCGGTGTCGGCCACGCGCCCGGCGCCGAGGCGTTCCTCGACGGACGCGAGGAGACGGTCGCGGGCCGCGGGGCTCAGCGTCTCGAACCCGCCTCGCAGCGCGGGAAGCCGGTCGAGGAACTCCTGGTCGGGCAGCTCCGACACCCGGCCCAGCAGGGGCTCCAGTGCGGGTGCCGCGGCTTCCAGCAGCGGCCCCGCGGCGGTCAGCAGCCCGCTCAGCCGGGCGGTCAGCGCCGACCGAGAGTCGGGATCGACGGCGCCGTCCACCCACGACGCGACCCGGTCGCCGAAGGCCCGCGCGTCCTCCTGCCCGAGCAGCACCCGGACGGCTCCGGCGGCGCCCCGCATCAGCGCAGAGCCGTCGGCGGCCAGCCGGGCGAGCGCCTCGGTGAGCCGGACACCGCCCAACAGGTCGGCGCGGTGGGCGAGTTCGAGCAGGGCATGGGCGTCGGCCGGATCCTCGGAACCCGTCAGGCCGTCCACCTGCCGTACCGCGGCCGCGGTGAGCAGCTCGGCGACGGCGGCCGCCCGCGCCGCACGGTCCTCGTCGGGGCCGAGCCCCGGCACATGACCGGCCCGCAGCCGGTCCGACAGGGCCAGACCGGCGAGGAGTTCGGGCAGCGTGCCGGCCTGCGGCAGCACTTCGGCGACGTCGTCGAGCCGCTCCTCGGTGAGCGCGGACAGCCCGCACTCCGCGGCTTCCACGAGCCCTTGCAGGACCTGCGCGGCCGTCGACCCGCCGGCGTCCCGCTCTGCGCGCCGCCGCTCCCGCAGCACCCCCTCAGCGGCCTGGGCCGGGGTGACCCCGCGCACGCCGGCCGCGGTCAGCATGGCCGCCGTCGCCGGCGTCCACCTCACCTCCCAGCGGGAGGTGAGGGCCTCGGCACCGCCCGCGCCGACGACCTCCTTGGGCTCTCCGTACGGCACTCCGCACACCGTCAGCCGGCGCAGCAGCAGTTCACGGCGGCGGTCCAGGTCGGAGCGCAGCGGGTCGAGCCGTAGATCCCGGGTCGCTCCGGAGGAGCTCTCCGGACCCGGCAGCCCCAGTGTCCCGACCTCGGCCTCCACCGCCGGGGCGAGACCGCTGCGCGGCGCGTCCGGCGCCGGCCGGCCGGTGCGGGTGCCGACGAGCACCCGCTCCATCGCCCGCGCGACAGCCCGCCCCCGCCCGTACGGCTCGCCCTGCGCGAGGACCGTCTGCACCGCCTCGACCAACTCGCCCCGGCCCGCGGCGGGCAGCCCGCGCAGCCGGGCGAGGTCCGAGGCGAGCCGAGTGATCTCACGCGCGTCGGCGGGCCCGGACGGATGCCCGAGGCTCCGCAACTCCGCGCACACCCGCACGGCGGCCCGCGTCAGCGCCTCCTCCAACGCGGCCGGATCCCCCGCCGCCCGCAGCACCATGTCCTGCCACTCCGGATCCCGGATCCCGGCCGGATAACCGGACCGCTCGTCGAGCAGCGCGTAGGCATACGGAATCAACGAGGTCACCCACGACGCCCGCCCACCGACAGCCGCTTCGGTCCCCTCCGCTGCCGCTGCCGCTGCCGCTGCCGCTGCCGCTGCCGCTGCCGCTGCCGCTGCCGCTGCCGCTGCCGCTGCCGTCGCCGTTCCGGTCAGGGCCGGGGCGTGGAAGGCGCCGATGATCACGGCGGCGCGTTCGCCGTGTGCCGTGGCCTCGGCGATCCGGGAGCGCATCCATCGCTCGCGCCGCAGGTCCAGCTCGGGTACGCCGCCGGCGGCGGCCGCGTCCTCGCGCAGCGCCCACCCCGCCAGCAGGGCCGCCCGGCGCAGAGCCTCGGGCGGGGAGCCCGGGGCGGTGGCCTCGACGAGCCGGTCCCACAGGTCGTCGCCGGGGCGGCCGGTGAGCCGGGCGCGCAGCGCACCGGTGAGTCCGAGGGGCCCGTGGGAGTCGCCCTGCGCGGTGCCCTCGCGTCCTTCGCTCCACGCCCGGTCCGCGAGGGGCAGGTCGCAGGCGAGCACCGGGACGCCGTGCCGGGCGGCCCAGCGCACGGCGGCCAGCTCGGGCGAGAAGTCGGCGAACGGATAGAACGCCGGCCCGCCGCCGCCCCGCCCGCCGCCGCCCCGCCCGCCGCCGCCCCGCCCGCCGCCGCCCCGCCCGCCGCCGCCCCGCCCGTCGGCGGGCGCCGCGGCGAGCGCGACCGGGGCCCGGGTCTCCTCGTGCCCGAGCCACGGCAGCCACTCCTGCATCTCGGCCGGGAGCTCGACGAGCACCACGTCCGGCTTCGCCTCGTCCAGCAGCGCGGGCACGGCGGCGGCCAGCGAGGGCGCGTGGTGCCGTACGCCGACCAGATAGGGCGCGGCCGGATCGGTGAGCTCGGCGAGGGCCTCGTCGGGGGCGGCGAAGGGAAGGGACACGGCCGTCAGCCCTCCAGCACGGTGCGCAGGTCCCACAGGGTGCGCCAGGTGGCGGAGCCCTGTTCGGCGCGGCGGCGGACGGGGCCGTCCCAGTAGCCGCGCAGCCGGGCCGCGTCGGCCGGGTCGTCCTTGCGGACCACACCCAGCAGATGGCCCGGGAGCAGCCCCAGCACATCACGGTCACCGGGGAAGTAGGCCGCCGCGAGCGCCAGCGCACCCGCCACGGACACGGCCTCCGCGGTGCTCATCACCGTGGACGGCCGTTCCACCTCCCAGCCCTCCGCCGACCGCCCCTCGCGCAGGTCGCGGAACGCGGTGACCAGCGCCTCCAGCACGGCGTCGTCGACCTGGAAGGGCGCCCCGGCCCGCTCCACCGAGGCCCGTGCCTGGCTGCGCACCAACGCGGTCTCCGCGTCGAGGTCGGGGATCGGGCCGACGGTCTCGAAGTTGAAGCGGCGCTTGAGGGCCGCGGACATCTCCGAGACGCCCTTGTCCCGGAGGTTCGCCGTGGCGATCAGGTTGAAGCCGGGCGCGGCATGCGCCAACGCGTCGTCGCCGCCCGCCAGTTCGGGCACGGCGATGCGCCGCTCCGACAGCAGCGAGACCAGGGAGTCCTGCACCTCGGGCAGACAGCGGGTGACCTCCTCGACCCGGGCGATGGCGCCCCGGGACATGGCGGTCAGCACCGGCGAGGGCACCAGCGCCTGCCGGCTCGGCCCCTGCGCCAGCAACAGGGCGTAGTTCCAGCCGTACTTGAGCTGGTCCTCCGTGGTACCGGCCGTACCCTGCACGACCAGACCGCTGGTGCCGCACACCGCGGTGGACAGCAGCTCGGACAGCATCGACTTGGCGGTGCCGGGCTCGCCGACGAGCAGCAGACCGCGCTCACCCGCGAGCGTGACGACACACCGCTCCACCAGCGCCCGGTCGCCGACGAACTTGCCCTGCACGACCAGTCGTCGCGGCACCCCGTCCGCCGCCTCGGCGTCCTCGGGCAGCTTCAGGGCGCGGCCGTCGCTGCCCATCACGAACGTGACGACGGCACGGGGGGTGAGTCGCCAGGCGGGCGGGCGCGGCCCGTCGTCATAGGCGGCGAGGAAGGCCAGTTCGGCGGCGTACAGGTCTTCGGGCGGGATGATCTGCCGGACGGGGGCGGGGGACACGGTGGTGGTCATCGGCGCGCGTTCTTCCAGGTGGGACGGGACGGTGGTCATCGGCGGCGGCCCTTGCGGGTGGCGCGGGTGGTGAGCTCCTCGTAGGCGGGGGCGTCGCCCGCGCGGACGCGGGCCCACGCGCGTGTGAACAGCTCCGGCACCGGCACCAGCGGCACCGCGCGGGTGTAGGCGCGCACCGGGTAGAGGCCTTCCTTCCAGAGCTCCACCGGCAGGGCGGGGGACTTGAGGTCCAGCCAGCCGCAGGGCAGGAAGAGGGTGCGCCCGGCGCGCGGCCGCTTGGCCTCGACGACCAGGTCGGTCGCGGCGAGTTCGGCGCGGGCCTTCTTCGTCCGGGCGGGCTTCCAGCCGGTCCAGCGCACGCAGTTGCGGTCCGTGGGGTCCGGGAGGGCGAGCAACTGGAGGTAGAGCGTCGCCGCGTCCGCACCGAGGCCGTGCTCGGCGGCCACCTCCGCGACCAGTTCGGGCACGCTGAGGGAAGGATCCTGGGCGTATCCGGCGGTCTCGTCGGCTCCGGTGAAGGGATCGGGGCCGGCGGCGAGCGCGCGGGCGAGTTCCGTGTCGAGGATCGTGCGCAGGGTCCACATGCCCTGGCCCCGCCCGGCCCCCACGAGGCCTTCGACGAGCCCGAACACCGGGTCGTCGGGGGTGCTGAGCGCACCCGGCCGGACCAGGACGGTCTCCTGGTCGCCGTACCAGGGGCGCAGCACCAGAGCCTCGCCCACCTGCGTCAGCCCGTCGGCGTCGGTGCCCCCGGCAGCGGGCATCCCGTACGCCTTGCGCAGTTCGACGGCGGTCGAGGAGCCCTTGTCCGTCCATGCGATGTCCGGGTCGAGGAGCAGTCCCGGATCGGCGACCCGGCGGCGCAGCGCGGCGAGGCTCTCCGGCAGGGCGGCCCGCAACGGGTGCCCGTACGGCAGGGAGTAGGCGAGTCCGGCCAGGGCGGCCACGGCACGCGTCAGGTGGTTCCGGCCGGGCAGCGCCGCCGGGTCCTCCGCGACCAGGTTGCCGTTCTTGTCCGGACGTTGGACCGTGGTGCGGCTGATCCAGGGGGTCAGCCCCGGGTTGAGGACTTCCTCCGCGGCGCCGGTGGGCAGGCCGCCGAGGGACAGCTCCCCGGCGAGGTCCTCGGGCAGCCGCACGACGTTGCCGAGCCGCTCGGCCCACACCGCGCCCGCGGCCTCGGTGTCCGGTCCGGCCGTCCACAGGTCGCCCGGGCTCTGCGGCAGCAGCGCCCCGACGAGCGCCGTCAGGTCGGTGTTCCCGACCGAGGACAGCAGGGCGTCGCCGAGCTCCTTCTGCCGCGGCTTCAGCCCGGTCGCCGCGATCACCTCGTCGGTGAGCTGCGCCGGCCTGCCGGCGAGCAGCAGGGCCGCCTGGACGGGTCCGAGCCCGCCGCGCGTCGCGGTGGCGAGGACGGCGGGCGCCTCCGGCTGCCAGGGCGCCGGGCCCTTGTCCCGGACGAGCGCGGTCACGGCGGTCAGCGCGTCGGCGGGGAACACCGCCGGGTGCGCGGTCTCCCGGTCCAGGGTGAAGTGGGCGATCGCGCCGAACCGGCCGGTCGGGTCGTGGTCCAGGGCGAGCCAGTGCACCCGCCCGGCCTGCCGGTCGAGGTTCTGGCAGCCGAGGACGACGACGGTACGGCCGTCCCGGCGCAGTACCTGGCCCACGCGCTCCTGCTTCTCGTGCGGCTCGCTCAGCACGATCTCGCGCAGCGCGCCCCGGGGAGCCGCCAGCGGTCCTTCCGCGATCGCCTCGAACAGCAGGAGCAGGGCCTCGCGGTGGGCCTCGGTCACCGTCGGGGAGGCGGCGCGGTACGCGAGCGGGCGCAGCACGTCCAGCACCGGCGTCCACACCAGGCCGATGCCGGGCACGGTGAACTCGTCGCTGTGCCACCCGTCGGCGGCGCCGGTGGGCCGGGAGGCCTTGGCGAGGGCCTTGCCGTCGGCCGGCTTGCCGGCCAGCACATGGTTCACGGAGCGGATCTGGCGCAGCGAGCTCCAGTTCCGCTCGCCGCCCCACCAGCCCTGTACGTCGGCCAGGCCCTTGGTGGCGTCGCGCAGCGTCTCGTCGTCGCCGTGCTCGGGCTTGAGGTCGGGGAACATGCCGTCGGCGCGGCTGCGTTCCGCCTTCGGTCGCTCGACCGGAGGCGCCACGAACCAGGCGGTCGAGTCCGCGAGTTGCAGCACCGCGCGCACGAGCGCGGCGACACCGGTGCCGAGCCTCGGATCGCCGAGCGTGGGCAGCGCGCGGGTCACGACCTCCAGGAGCACCTCGTCGGCGGTCGGGACGACCTCCTTGCTCTCCGGAGTTCCGTCGACCGCCTTCGCCGCCTTCAGCCTCGCCTGCCGCACGGCCAGCGCCTCGGCCCCCGCCCGCACCAGCGCGGCCGCCTGCTCGTCGGTCAGCGCGCGCAGCACGGTCGACGCGCGTTCGTCGCGAGGGCGCAGGGCGTGCCAGAAGTCGACCGGCGGGACGAACCGGGTGCCCGCGGCGAACTCGCCGCCCCGCTCCATCGGCGTCACCCGGCCCAGTTGCCCGGCGGCCGACGTGTCGTCGCCCGCGTACAGGGCGATCTGCCGGTGGAGGCCGACGGCGACGGGCTCGGCCCCGCCGGGCAGCCGCAGCGGGCCGAGCAGGTCGCCCGGCGCCCGGCCGTCGGCCCAGGGCAGGGTGACGGTCCGGCCGTCCGGGGTGCCGGCGACCGTACGGGTCTCGGCGCCCTCGCCCTCCGTGCGCACCCAACGGCCGAGGACCGTGCCGTCCGTGCCGAACGGGCTCTGCTCCAGCCCCGGTCGCAGGGGCAGCACCTGGCAGTCCCCTTGCAGCAGGCGCGCGTCCTCACGGATGCCGGACTGCACGAACGCGGGCAGCGAGGCTCGCCCGTGCGTGCCGGTGGCCGGGTCGTACTCGAGCCACACCTGCTGCCGACCCTGCCTTCCCTGACGCCAGTACGAGGTGCCGTCGCCGAGGATCCGGCGGCTCGGCGGCACGACCGTGTCCCCGGCGTGCAGCGTGCGTCCGCCGGTGGCACGACCGCCCTCGGGCAGCGGGATCGACGGCTCGCCCGCGTCGCTGCCGCCGTACCAGTACGGGATCTGCTCACCGCCGAGCGGGAACACGTCGGTCGGGCGCGCGGACCAGTAGCCGAACTGCTTGCCGTCCTGGCGCCACATGACGAGCAGTTCACCGTCCGTGAAGCGGTACTGCGGGCGCTGCCAGCTGTCCAGGCCGTCGGGCAGCCGCAGGTCGTGCTCCAGCAGGACGTCCTCGGGGCCGACGACGATCACCTTGTGCGCCCGGGCGAGGATCAGCGCGGGCCAGGCCTCGCTGACGTTCAGCGTGTCGTCACGGTTGCGCCTGGCCTCGGCGTCGAGCCTGCGCAGCGCCTCGTCGAGCGCGGGCCAGCCCAGTTCGTCCAGAATGCCGGCGCGCAGCGTGTGCCCGAGCAGCGGCGCGACGTCACGCGCGGCGACCTGGGCGACGGCCGCCGGACTCACCCGGGCGGCCACCGCGCGGAAGGGGCGCATCCGGTCCAGCGCCGCCCGCGCGGCGGGCAGCCCGACCGCCGCGGTCAGCTCCCCGGCCGCATGCTCCAGCCACTCCCGCAGCACATCGCCGAGCACGGGGTGGGCGGCCAGGCCCTCCAGGACCTCGGCCCCGGGACGGGCGCCGCTGAGGGCGCCGACGCCGGCGTACAGCAGACGCCTGAAGCGAGGGTCCGCCGCGGTCGCCGTCAGATCGCGCCGCCCGGCCCGGGGCTCGCGCAGCCAGCGGTCCAGGGACAGGTACACGACCTGGTCCGGGGCGGGCAGCGTCAGGGGCACGCCGTGCGCCACGCACAGATCCAGCAGGTCGAGGTCGGCTCCGGCCTGCCAGCGGCCCGTGCACAGGTCGACCGGACGGCCGTCGGCGTGCAGCCGGGGCCCCATCCGCTCCACGAGCGCGAGCGTGGCCGGGGAACGATCGCTGAAGCTGCTGCCGTGCTTGCGGTACAGCGCCCACCGGCCGAGCCAGTCCGCCGCGTCGACGTCGGACGCCGTCTCGCCGGTCAGGAGCCGATCCGCCTCGCAGTCCACGAGCAGCGCCAGCCAGAACTCGTCGTCCTCGACGGAACGGCCCAGGCCGGTCGGCATGATCTCCAGCAGCCGCCCCCGGACCTCGGGTCGTTGCTCGGCGAGCACGGCGAGCGTCGACCGGTAGGCGTTCCAGAAGGAGGCGGGAGCCCGGACCGCGGCGGGCGAGGCCAGCAGGTCGGCGACCAGGGCGCACTCCTCGGCGACCCGGTCCAGACCGGCGGCCTTGATCAGCCCGCGCGCGTCCTGCGGCAAGGAGGCGTAGGGCGGCATGCCGGCCGCGCAGCGCTCCACGGTCAGCTGCCGGAACTGCGCCCAGGCCGCCGCCGGGTCGAGCCGCGCGGTGAGTGCCTTGACATGCTCCTTGAGCGCCTTGACCGTCAGCGCCCCGGCGAAGGCGAACTCCAGGAACACGGCCCGCTGCCGCTCCTCGTCCACCTTCAGCGCGTGCACCCGCTCGGCCTCGCGGGCCTTGCCGAAGAAGGCGGAGGCGTACGTCGTGTTCTCGTGCTGGAGGAAGACGCGGGCGGCCTGCTCGTAGAAGGTGGGCAGGAAGTGCGGCACGGCCCGGCCGAGCCGGGTGCCGAGCTCCTCGAAGCCGTCCTTGGCGGTGCCGGGGCGGGACTTGGCCTGCCGCGCGAGCCGCTCCACGTCCTTGACCAGCGCCAGCGCGTGGTGGCCGTTGGCCGGGTCGTTGACCAGCGCCCAGGCGGGGAAGCCGAGCGTCTCCCGGCGCACCTGACCGACCTCGGGGGTCTCCGCCGCGCGGGCCAGCCCGAGGAACTCCAGCGCCAGGTCCTCGGCCTCGCCGAGGGTGCCCGGCACCAGCCGCACGACGGGCCGGTCGTCCAGCGCGGGGTGACCGTAGGTGCGGACGGTGAGGGTGTCGGCGTCCTCGCGGGCGGTGCTGCCCGGGGGCAGGACGGCGCCCGCGTCGAGCAGCGCGGCCGCGGTGGTCTCGTCGTAGGTCGTCATGCCGCCCGCTCCTCGTCCTCGATGTCGCGCCCGGCATACAGCGCCGCCGCCATGCGCATGCCCTCCGACCAGGCCACCGGCCCGACCTGACCGAGCTTCAGCGCCCGGCCGGCGGAGTCGGTGAACATCAGGGGACCGGTCTCGGCCTGCTCGTAGCCCTCGTAGTCGCCGACCCACACCCGGGCCTCGACCGTGCGGCCGTCCTCCAGGACGGAGACGACGCAGTGGCCGCCGCGCACGCGGTAGCCGAGCTGGGTGACCCGGCCGTGCAGGAACCGCTGCTCCTTGAAGGAGCCGCCCGCGTACTCCTCGACCGAGGCGCCCTCCGAGTCGAGCGTGGCGGGCCGCCGCCACACCTCGCGGAAGAGCTGCTGGGCCTGCTGTTCGACTCCGAGTTCGACGGCGAACTCCCGCAGGTCGTCGAGCTCGTCGAGGAGCACGGGGTGCGGGAGGCGGACGAGATCGGGGGTGATGCGGACGGTGTCGCCGTCCAGATCGACCAGGCCGAGGCCGCGTTCGGCGTCGGCGTCCCGCAGGAATCCGGCCACCTCGCCGTCGGCCCCGGTGACGACGAGGTCGCGCAGGGCGGCCTGCCAAGAGGGGTCCGGCCAGACCTGCGCGACCACGGCGAACGGCACCGGCAGCGAGCGCACCAGCCACCGCTCCACGGTGGCCAGGCACTCGCGTTCGTGCCTTTCCAGCCACTCGGTGAGCTGTCGCAGGCCCACCACCGCCGGCTCGTCGGCGATCTTGGACGGTACGGACTTCAACCGCCGTCCGGCCGCGTTGCGGCACACCACCTTGCCGTCATCGAGGGCGACTTCGTAGTCGCCGGCCGACACCCACCCCATGTGTGCCTCCCGCACCCGCACTGATCAAGTGACGGGAACTGTAGATCAGGCCACTGACAACGGGGCCCGGGAGACGGGGAACCGGCGATCGACGGTCGGGTCAGCCCTCCACCCAACCGTGGTTCTTCGCGAACTGCGCGAGGCCTGCCCGCACCTGGACGATCTGCTCACCGGTCAGCGAGGGCGCCGCCGTCAGCAGCGCCTCGGTGACGTCCCGGGTGAACTCCTCCGTGCTGAGCACATCGCACAGCACGTCGTCGTCCGCGGCGAGGGGCTTGCCGTCCTCGCCCCGGGCGAGGCGGACCCCGGACGCCTTCGGGCCCCGTTCGCCGTCCTCGATCTCAAACTCCACGACGATGCCCCGGCGCACCTGCGACTCCGGCATCAGCATGTCGTTGACGTGCAGGAAGACATCCTCCCCGCCGTCGTCGGGCGCAATGAACCCGTAGCCACGCTGGCTGTCGAAGCGCACCACACGACCAGCAACCATCCCAACCCCCAGCAACCTCGAAACACCCACGTCGGTGAACCTGCCCAGATCGTAGTCAAACCGACGGCCTCCGGGCGACACGGGGATGTTCACTGTGCGCGATACAACGTCGTGAGCAGTTCCAGCACGGCCTGCGTCGCGGGGTGCGGGTCGTCGCGCCACCACACCAGGCGCACGGCGACGGGCTCGGCGTCGCGCACCGGCCGGTAGACGACGCCGGGCCGCGGGTACTGGTCGGTGGTCGACTCCGCGGTCATCCCGATGCTGCGGCCGGTGGCGATCACCGTCAGCCAGTCGTCGACGTCATGGGTCTCCTCCGTCGCCGGACGAGCGTCTGGCGGCCACAGCTCGGGGGTGGTGGTGCCGGTCCGGCGGTCGATCAGCAGCGTCCGCCCGCCGAGGTCGGCCAGCCGCACCGAGCGGCGCCGGGCCAGCGGATCGTCGGCGGCCAGCGCGCACAGCCGCCGCTCCAGACCCACGATCGCCGAGTCGAACCGCCGGTCCGTCGGCTCCCTGCGCAGCACCGCCAGATCGCACGCGCCCTCCGCGAGACCGGCGCTGCCGGAGTTCACACGCACCAGCTGGAGGTCCGTCTGCGGCCGCTCGGCCGCCCACCGCCGCTGGAAGGCGAGGGTGTGACGGCCGAGCGCGGCCCAGGCGTAGCCGACCCGCAGCCGGGTGTGGCCCGAGGTCGCCTCCCGCACCAGGGTGTCCACTTCGCCGAGCACCCGCCGCGCGTGCGCAGCCACCCGCAGCCCGGTCGCGGTCGGCGTCACCATCCGCGAGGTACGCCGCAGCAGCCTTACACCCAGCGCCCGTTCGAGCGAGGCAAGGGTCCGCGACACGGCGGCCTGGGAGACGCCGAGCACCGCGGCGGCGTCGGTGAAGCCGCCCTCGTCGATGATCGCGACCAGACACCGCAGCTGCCGCAGCTCCACTCCGGAGGAATCCATGATTCCAGCGTATAGACGGCACGGCTCATGCATTTTGCGCAACACCGGACCGGGAGGACGATCGGCGCATGCCTGCCGCGCCCGTACCCGTGTCCTCGTCGCCCGTCTCCGTAGCGGCTCCCGCTCCGCAGCCGGATGACCGGCGAGGGCGGCTCGCCGGCGCGGCCGCCCTGGTCGGCAGCGGTCTGTCGAACCAGACCGGGGCCGCGATCGGCTCGCTCGCCTTCCCCGTGCTCGGCCCCACGGGAGTCGTCGCGGTCCGCCAGTACGTCGCCGCATTCGTCCTGCTGGCCGTCGGCCGCCCCCGGCTGCGGTCCTTCACCCGGAGTCAGTGGGGACCCGTCCTGCTGCTGGCGCTGGTGTTCGGCACGATGAACCTGTCCCTCTACACCGCGATCGACCGCATCGGGCTCGGGCTCGCGGTGACCCTGGAGTTCCTCGGCCCCCTGACCATCGCCCTGGCCGCCGCACGCCGCCGGGTCGACGCCTGCTGCGCCGTGATCGCCGCCGCGGGCGCGATCACCCTGATGCGCCCGCAGCCCTCCACCGACTACCTGGGGACGGGGCTCGGCCTGCTGGCCGCCGTGTGCTGGGCGGCGTACATCCTGCTCAACCGCACCGTCGGCCGGCGGATCCCCGGCGCCCAGGGCTCGGCGGCCGCCGCGGCCGTCTCCGCCGTGCTGTTCCTGCCGGTCGGCGTCGTGCTGGTGCTGCGCGAGCCGCCGACCGCCCAGGCCCTCGGCTACGCCGTCGTCGCCGGGGTGCTGTCCTCCGCGCTGCCCTACCTGGTCGACCTCTTCACGCTGCGGCATGTGCCCGCCGCCGTGTTCGGCCTGTTCATGAGCGTCAACCCGGTGCTCGCCGCGCTCGTCGGGTGGATCGGGCTCGGGCAGGGCCTCGGCCTCGTCGACTGGTCGGCCATCACCGCGGTCGTCTGCGCCAACGCCCTCAGCATTCTCGTGCCGCGCCGCTGACCCGCGTCAGCCGGCCGACGTCAGGACTGCTGCTCGCGCTCCGCGTTGCGCTTCTTGATGCGGACCGTCTCCTTGCGGACCTCGGCCTGCGTGGCGCGCTCCTTCTCCAGCCACTCCGGCTTCGCGTCCTTCACGGCCTCGATCTGCTCGGTGGTGAGCGCCTCGCTCACCCCGCCGCGGGCCAGGCCCGCGATGGAGACGCCCAGCTTGGCCGCGATCACCGGACGGGGGTGCGGGCCGGTCTCGCGCAGCTTGAGCAGCCACTCGGGCGGGTTCGCCTGGAGTTCGTTCAGCTCGGTGCGCGAGACGACGCCCTCCTGGAACTCGGCGGGCGTGGCGGGGAGGTACACACCCAGCTTCTTCGCCGCGGTGGCGGGCTTCATCGTCTGGGTGCTCTGCTGCGACTTCATACACCCCAGGGTATCGGCCCCCGGCGAGGCCTCCGACCACAGCCGGTAACCTTGCGGGATGACCGACTCGGCGGATTCCCCCTCGTTCCGGCTCGCCTACGTCCCCGGAGTGACGCCCGCCAAATGGGTGCGGATCTGGGCGGAGCGCCTGCCCGACACCCCCCTCACCCTCCTCCAGGTGACCCCCGCCGAGGCCACCGACGTCCTGCGCGAGGGCGCCGCCGACGCGGCCCTCGTACGCCTGCCGGTCGACCGTACGGTGTTCAGCGCGATCCCCCTCTACACCGAGACGACCGTCGTCGTGGTCCCCAAGGACCATGTGATCACCGCGGCCGAGGAGATCACCCTGGAGGACCTCGCCGACGAGGTGGTCCTGCATCCCCTGGACGACGTCCTCGGCTGGGAGAAGCCGCCGGGCGAGGCGGCCTTCGAGCGCCCCGCGACCACCGAGGACGCGATCGAGCTGGTCGCGGCGAACATCGGCGTCCTGGTCGTGCCGCAGTCCGTGGCCCGGCTCCACCACCGCCGCGACCTCACCTACCGCACGGTCGTCGACGCCCCCCGGTCGGACATCGCCCTCTCCTGGCCGGAGGACGCGACGACCGACCTCGTCGAGGACTTCATCGGCATCGTCCGCGGCCGCACGGTCAACAGCACCCGCGGCCGCGCCCAGCAGGCCCCGGCGGCGGCTGAGCGCAAGGGCGAGCGCGAGCGCGGTAAGCCGCAGTCCGGCGGCGCCGCGCGGAAGAGCCCGGCCCGGGGCGCGCAGAAAAGCGGTGGAACCAAGAGCGGTGGCACCAAGAGCGGTGGCGCGAAGGGCGGTGGTCGGCGCGGAACCGGCGGCGGCAAGCCCCGCCGCCGGTCGTAGTCGCCCGTCGCCCGTCGCTCGTAGTCACTCGCCGCCGTCGACGGCCGGCCCGCTCAGGCCACGTAGGTCGCCGCGTCCGCGGTGCTCACCGCCTTCTCCCCGTCGGCCCGGGTGAGCAGCCCGGCCGCCACCCACGCGTTCACCACGGTCTGTACGCGGGTGACCAGCGCCGCCTTGGACGCGAACGGCGCCCCGGCCCACACCTCGTCGAGCAGCGTGGTCCCGTCCGCCTTCGCGGGGTTGGCCACACCCGAGTCGCTCTTCCCGAAGACGATCCGAGGCTCCGCGCGCCGCCAGTACGCGTGCGTCGGGTCCTCGGTGCCCTCGTGGAAGGGGGCGAACCCGGTGCCGTTCAGGGTGTAGTGGAGCGGTCTGCCGCTGACGGCGGTCAGGGTGGGCAGCAGATCGCCGAGAGGGCCGCGTCGGCGTACAGCCCGAACTGCAGGTAGGACGTCGACGCGTCGCGGGCCACCAGGTTGACCGGGCCGTAGAACAGAGTCTGCAACGACGGGTCGTCCAGGGCCTTTTCGACCCGCAGCCGGAAGGGGACGGCGATGCGCACGACGTCACCGGAACTCCAGGTGCGGGACACCGTGAAGTAGCTGCCGGCGACCGGAGTGCCGCTCACCGCCTGGCCGTTGACCGTCACCCGGAAGCCGGCGGTCGCCCAGGACGGCACCCGCAGCAGCATCGACTGCCGCTTGGCGGCGAAGACCCCCGTCCCGAGGGTGACGTCCTTCAGCGCGAAGGGCTGGAGCGTCCAGGCGGCCGGGGCCGGAAGCGTGGCCGCCGAGGCCGCGGGAGGCGGTGCGGCGCCGGCTCCGGGGACGGCGGCGGCGAGGATCGCGCTCTGGAGAAGAGTCCGTCTGCTGAGGGGCGGTGCCATGTGCTGCTCCTCTGGTCCACCAAGCATGTTCGATATCGCGAACGCTGTGCGAATGGTCGGCCAGACGCTAGAGGGGGAACAGAGAGCGTCAACGGTCCTGACGGAACCGCAAGTTGCGGGAGAGCCTACTTCGCGGCGGCCCGTCCGATCGACTCGACGAGCGGCAGCAACCGGTGCGGCACCCGCTCCCGCAGGGCGACCTCGGTCCGGGTGCGCACCACCCCGGGCAGGCTGATGAGCTTCTGGATCACGTCCTCCAGATGCGCGTTGTCGCGTGCCACGACCCGGGTGACGAGGTCGCCGCCGCCGGTGATGGAGAACGCCTCGACGATCTCAGGGACGGCGGCCAGCGCGTCGCCCACGTCGTCGAGGTGGCCCTGGGTGACCTCGATGTGCACGAACGCGAGCACGGGGTGCCCCAGCGCGGCGGGGGAGAGGGCGGGGGCCGTGCCGGTGATCACACCGTCCCGCTCCAGCCGGTCGAGGCGGGCCTGGAGCGTGCCGCGCGCGACGCCGAGCAGCCGGGCGTACTCCCGCACGCTTGTGCGCGGCTGCTCCAGCAGCAGTCGCAGGATGCGGGTGTCCAGCTCGTCCACGGCCATCCCGTCGGCCCTCCTCGCAGGTACCTGATCAGCGCCGACTGTACCGATGGCTCGGCGGATCCGGCGTCCACCGAGCCATGCGGCCGACCTGCCGGGGGGTGTCAGACGTCGAACTCGTGGTCGCGGGTCTCCGGCAGGGCCAGCAGGCACAGAAGGCTCAGCAGGCAGAGTCCGCCCGTGTAGAAGCCGAGGACGAGCGGTGACTCCCAGTGGCTGTTCAGCCAGGTGGCGACGAGCGGGGCGAAGCCGCCGCCGAAGGTGTTGGCGAGGATGAAGGCCGCCGAGGCGCCGGTGTAGCGCAGCCGGGCCGGGAACAGCTCGGGCAGGAAGGCCGCCACCGGCGAGAACATCAGCGCCAGCAGCATCAGCCCGACCGTGTAGGCCCCGGTGATCGCCCATACGTCGCCGGAACTCAGCGAGGCGTACATCGGCACCGCCCAGAGCACGCTGCCGACGGCCCCGGTCAGCATCACCGGGCGGCGGCCGATCCGGTCGGCCAGCCGGGCGGCCGGGAGGGTGAGGGCGACGCCGGCCGCCGAGCCGACGCTCGCGGCGATCAGCATCGTGTTCCGGTCGATGCCGAGTTCCTTCGGCCCGTACGACAGGCTGTACACGATGGTCAGGTAGTAGACGGCCGAGCCGCCCAGGGCCGCGCCGATGCCGAGGAACAGCCGGCCGGGATGCCGGGCGAGCAACGTGCCGAGCGGGAAGCGGGACCCGGCGGCAGGCGTCCCGGCGAGCGCCCGGGGCGTGCGGTCGGGGGTCGAGGCGAACACCGGTGACTCCGAGATCGTCGTCCGCACCCACAGGCCCACCACGACCAGCACCGTGCTGAGCAGGAACGGGATCCGCCAGGCCCAGTCGGTGAACGCGTCCCGGCCCGCGAGGTTCAGGGTGGGGAGGATGACGGCCGTGGACAGCAGGAAGCCGAGCGACGGGCCGGCGTTCGGGACGGACGCGTACAGCGCCCGGCGGCCGGGCGGCGCGTGCTCGGCGGCGAGCAGCACCGCCCCGCCCCACTCGCCGCCCATGCTCACGCCCTGGAGCAGTCGGAGCGTCACCAGCAGCACGGGGGCGAGGAGTCCGGCGGTCTCGTACGTCGGGAGCAGTCCGACGCCGACCGTCGCCACGCCCATCAGCATGAGCGAGACGACCAGGGCCCGCCGTCGGCCGATGCGGTCGCCGACGGTCCCGAAGAGCACGACGCCGAGGGGACGCGCGAGGAAGGCCGCGGCGAAGGTGAGGAACGCGGCCAGTGAGGAGACGGTGGCGTTGTCGGAGGGGAAGAAGGCGGGGCCGAGGACGAGCGCGCTGGCGGTGCCGTACACCGCGAAGTCGTAGTACTCGATCGTCGTGCCGACCAGGCTCGCGGCGGCGACCCGCGACGCCTTGGCCCCTGCGGGCCGTACGGCCCGCGAGGTCGGCGAGAGCGGCGGTGACGCGGACGGTCTCGGGTCGATCGGGTCGGAAACGGCGTTGAGGGCGGTATTGGACGGTAATTCAGGCATGGGGAGTCACTTCCGGTACGCCCGGTGCGTGGGGGCCGGGGCCGAATGGGGAGAGGGACGGCCTCGCATGTAACACGAACCGGAGTGCACTTGTCACCCCGGTCTCGTAATTCAATTTCAGCCGAGAAGCCTTCCGGCCGCAGTCTTGTCTCCGTTTCCCTCCGGCTCTCCCCGGTTCTCTCCGAAATAGCGGCCCAAATTACACGTGACACTGCTCCAAAGCCTCCGATGCGGCCATGGGTCAGGGCAGACCGGCCCAATATGCATAGAAGTCACCCGAACAGCACTCGTGGACCGCGTCAACCCGTCTCACCTATCAGAACGCTGTCAAATAAACATGCGACGGATGGCATGAATATTTGAGGGCGATCACGCCTTGCCAACGGCTGATCACTCACGGAATGCTGATCCGCAGGGGAACTTGAAATTTCTACGACCATCGTTTTTCGGACACGGCGACCGCATCAGACTGCATCGGTCCGACATTCCTGAATGCGGCCTCCAGGCTGGGAAGGCGCATTACCCATGCTGAAAACCGGCAAGTTATTACGCTTGAGAAGGCTTTCGCTGGCGGGGGACGGCAGGCATCTCTTCGTACCCCTCGACCACAGTGTTTCGGACGGTCCGATCGTCCCCGCCGACAAGTGGGACGACCTGTTGCGCGCACTGGTGGACGGCGGGGCCGACGGGATCATCGTCCACAAAGGGCGGGCCCGCTCCTTCGCGCCGGAGATCCTCAAGCGCTGCGCGCTGGTGGTACATCTGAGCGCCAGCACCGCCTGTTCCGCCGACGTCCACGCCAAGGTGCTGGTCGCCGACGTCGAGGAGGCGCTGCGGCTCGGCGCGGACGCGGTGAGCGTCCATGTGAACATCGGCTCGGACACCGAGTCCCGCCAGCTCGCCGATCTGGGCGCGGTGGCTCGTTCCTGCGAGGCCTGGGGCATGCCGCTGATCGCGATGGTCTACCCTCGCGGCCCTCGGATCGAGGACCCGCGCGACCCCGCCCTCCTGGCCCATCTGGCCAATGTCGCCGCCGATCTGGGCGCGGACATGGTGAAGACCTCCGTGGCGCTGCCGATCGAGCGGATGGCCGAAGTGGTGGCCAACAGTCCGATCCCCGTGCTAGCGGCGGGCGGTCCGCCGGACGACTCCGACCTCGTCGAGTACGGCGCCGCGGTGATGGCCGCCGGTTGCGGGGGACTGGCCATCGGCCGCCGGATCTTCTCCGCGCCGTCCCCGTACGCCCTCGTGTCGCGGCTCTCCGCGGTCGTCCACGGCGGCGACGGCGTTCCGGATGGCATGAGCATGACATCCACGAACAGCAACTACTCGACGATGGTGGCAGGTGTCGCATGAGGTTCGCGTGGATCGATCTCCGTGAAGTTCCCCGTCCGCAGCTCCAGGCGGTTCTCGACGCCGCCGTCCACGCCCGCATGGCCGGGGTGGTCTCCGCCGACGCGGAACTGCTCGGGACGCTGCCGCCGACCGTCACCCGGGTGCTCGTCACCGAGGGCCCCGCCCCGACCCCGACGGTCGCCGCGAAGAAGCCCGGCGACAAGGAGGGGAAGGACGCGAAGGAGGCGAAGGACGCCAAGTCCCCGGCGGCCGACCCGAGTTCCGCTCCCGGCGGCGGAATCGACCTCCTCCTGCGGATGTTCGGCGCCCAGGACGAGCTGGACGCCCTGGCCGCCGCCAACCGCGCCACCGCCACGGGCACCGGCACCGGCACCGGCGCACGGACCGGCACCCCCGTCGCCGGCTTCATCGGCGTACGCGACGACCGCACCCTGAGACTGTCGTGCTCCGGCGCCATGGCGCTGCCGTACACCGTCATCCACTTCGCCGACCCGACCAAGATCCCGCTGGAGATCGTCCTCGCCGCGGCCGAGTCGGCCGAGGGCAAGCTGGTGACCGTCGTCGACGGCCTGGAAGAGGCCGCGATCGTCTTCGACGTGCTCGAACGCGGCTCGGACGGCATCCTGTTCACCCCCCGCAGCGCCGACGACGTGTTCGCCCTGGCCCGGCTGCTGGAGGCCACCACACCCCAGCTGGAGCTGTCCACGCTCACCGTCGAGAGCATCCGGCACGTCGGCCTCGGCGACCGGGTCTGCGTGGACACCTGCTCCCACTTCGAGGAGGACGAGGGCATCCTCGTCGGCTCCTACTCCTCCGGGTTCGTGCTGTGCTGCAGCGAGACCCACCCGCTGCCGTACATGCCGACCAGGCCGTTCCGGGTCAACGCCGGCGCCCTGCACTCGTACACGCTCGGCCCCGACAACCGCACCAACTACCTCAGCGAGGTGGGCTCCGGCAGCGCCCTGCTCGCGGTCGGCGCCGACGGGCGGACCCGGCGGGTGGTGGTCGGCCGGGCCAAACTGGAGTCCCGGCCGCTCCTGGAGATCCGCACCCACGCCGAGGACGGCCGCCTCGTCAGCCTGACCGTGCAGGACGACTGGCACGTACGGGTGCTCGGCCCCGGCGGCAAGGTCCTCAACGTCACCGAACTCCGGGCGGGCGACGAGCTGCTCGGCTACCTGGCCGCGGACAAGCGCCATGTGGGCCTGCCCATCGGCGAGTTCTGCAAGGAGGTCTGAGGGCCCATGGACGACTCCCTGGAGGAAGCGGTCCAGGCACTCTTCGACGCGCAGGACGACGGGCTCCCATATCTGATCCACCGCCAGGAGGTCGTCACCCGGGGCGAGTTACGGGAACGGGTGGCAAAACAGGCCGCCGTCTTCGCCGGTTACGGCATCGGCCCCGCCAGCACCGTCGGCCTGCGGACGCCGCCCAGCTTCACCCAGGTCGAGGTGCTGCTCGCGCTGTGGCGGCTCGGCGCCCAGGTGCTGCTCTTCGACTTCCGGCTCAAACCGGCCGAGGTCGCCGGGCTCTGCGCCTCCTGCCGGCCGCAGTTCATGGTCAGCGCGGGCGCCAACGTCCGGGCGACGTTCGGTTTCCGGTCCGAGTACGAGGTCCTCACCGAACGCCAGACCGGCGGCCGGCCGGCCGCCACCGGCCACCGGCTGGTCCAGTTCAGCTCCGGCTCCACAGGGCGGCCGAAGGTGATCGGCCGGACCGCCCGGTCGCTCACCGAGGAGGTGAACCGGTTCGCCGGGGTCGCCGGCATGCCGGTCCGCGGCGACCGGCTGCTGCTGCTCAGCTCGACCGCGCACAGCTTCGGGCTGGTCGCCGGACTGCTGCACTCCCTCGCGGCCGGGGTCTGCGTCGTCTTCGCCCCCCGGATCTCCGCCCGGGACATCCTGCGCACCGCCGTCGACCACCGGATCACCGCCCTGTTCGGAGTGCCGATGCACTACGAACTGCTCGCCGCCGCCATCGACCCGCCCGCACTGCCCGAGCTGCGGGTCGCGGTGTCGGGCGGCGAGCTGATGCCCCCACCGGTCGCCGCCCGGTTCGCCGACCGCTACGGAGTGCGGGTCGGCGAGTCCTACGGGACCACCGAGTCCGGCGTGGTCGCCATGGACACCAGCGGCGCACTGCGGCCCGCGGTCGGCCGGGCCGCCCCGGGCGTGGTGCTGCGCGAGCACCGGGGCGAACTGGACGTCGCCCTCGCACAGTCGCCGTACCTCTTCGGCTCCGGGGGCACGCAGTACGCGGACGGTTGGCTGCACACCCGGGACCGGGCCAGCGTGGACGGCTCCGGCACGGTACGGGTGCACGGCCGCGCCGACTCCCTCGTGGTGATCGGCGGCCTCAAGGTCGACCTCGGCGAGGTCGAGAACGTGCTCCGGGAGCATCCGGCCGTCGAACAGGCCGTCCTGGTCCACGACGGCGTCACCGAGGCGTACGTCACGGTGACCGCCGGAGCCGGGCAGCCGTCCGCGGAGGAACTGCTGCGCTGGTGCCGGGAACGGCTCGCCGACTACAAGCTGCCCCGGGTCGTCCGGCTGCTGGAGACCCTGCCCCGCACGTCCAACGGGAAGCTGCTGCGCCAGGCGGCGGCGTTGCGCTCCGCGGGTTGAGCCGGAGTGACACCGGTCGTCCGGTCGTCCGCGAGTTGTCCGTGGCCTGTCGCGCAGTTCCCCGCGCCCCTGGGGTGCTGCACCTTCCCTGAAATCACTCACTGGAGACATTGATCATGAGTACGTCGACCCTGGAAGACGAGATCCGCGAGTTCGTCCTGACCGCGGTCATCGACGAGATGAACATCCTGACCAGCCGCGACGGCATCACGGACGAGAGCCCGGTGACCGTCGGCGGGCTGGACGTGGACTCGCTGAGCCTGATCGAGCTCACCCTGCGGCTGGAATCGCGGTTCGGCGTGGAGATCCCGGACACCGACATCGAGCCGCTGGCCTCCCTGACGCTCGGCGCTCTGGTCACCGAGGTCGTCCGACGCGGTGCGAAGGCATGAGGACGGCCCGTTTCACCACCGCTTCCGTCCGGGAACTGCTCGCGGACCGCAACGTCTTCCCGGGACTGCCCGACGACCTCGGCGACGACGCCGAACTCGTCCTGGACTCCCTCGGGTTGGTGTGGCTCCTGCATGTGGTGGAGGAACGCTACGGCCTGGTCGTGGAGCCCAGCGACGAGGACATCGCCCAACTGACCTCGCTGCGTCGCCTCACCGACTACCTGAGCGCCGCCGCGCCGGCCCCGGCCGCAGGGGGCGAGCACGATGAGCGCTGAGGTCACGGTCACCGGATTCGGCGTACGCACCGCGTTCGGCACGGGCGCCGAAGCCCTTCGGCGCGGAGTCTTCGCGGGAGTCCCGTCGTTCGCGCCCACCACGAGGTTCGACACCGGCCCGTACCGTACGCCGATGGCGGCCGCCGCCCCCGACGGTCCCGACGCGGTCGAGGACCGGGCCCTGCGCCACGCGCTCGACCTGTGCGGGATCCAGGCCCTCGACATGGCGGGCCTGCGCCCGGGCGCCGCGGCGGCCGTCCTGGTCGGCATCGCCGGCGACCACACCGGCGTCACCCGGTACTGGCGGGAGGAGGCGGGTTCCCCCACCGGCGGGAAGGTGCCGCTCTCCGACGCCGTGCCCGCGCGGCTCACCGAGTCGCTCGCCGACGGCCTCGAGCTCACGGGGCCGCGGCTGACCTTCACCAATGCCTGTGTCGCCTCCGCCGCGGCGATCGTGCACGCCTGCCGGCTGATCGCCTCCGGCCGGACCGACGTGGCGGTCTGTGCGGGCGGGTACCTCGTGGAGGAGGAGACCTTCGGGAAGTTCGACTCCGGGCGGGCGCTGTCCCGCGACGGCATGGTGCGCCCGTTCAGCGCCGACCGCAGTGGACTGCTGCTGGGCGACGGGGTGGCCGTCGTCGTCCTGGAGTCCGCCGAGCACGCCCGGCGGCGCGGCGCCCGGCCGCTGGCGTCCGTGGTGGGCTGGGGCGCGGCGACGGACGCCCATCACATCGCCCAGCCGCACCCCGAGGGCGCGGGCCTCGCCCGCGCGGCCCGCGAGGCGGCGCGGCTCGCCGGCGACCCGGACGGGGCGGCCCTCGGCTATGTCAACGCCCATGGCACCGGCACCAAGTACAACGACGGGGCCGAGACCCGCGGACTGCGGGCCGCCTTCCCCGAGCACGCCGAGTCGATCCCGGTCAGCTCCACCAAGAGCACCACCGGCCACCTCCTGGAGGCGGCCGGCGCGGTGGAGTTCGTGATCACGCTGCTGGCCCTGACGGACGGCGTGCTGCCGCCGACCGCCGGATACACCGCCGCGGACCCGGAGTGCGACCTCGACTACGTGCCGAACCGGCCGCGCCAGGCCGATCTGCGCCGGGCCCTCACCGTCAACGCGGCCTTCGGGGGCGCCAACACCGCACTCCTCCTGGAGCGGCCATGACGAACGAGCCTTTGCTGCGCTCCCCCCTCGGCGTCCTCGCCACCGCCACCGCCACCCACGGCACCGGGCGCGACGACGACATCACGCTGCCGAAGCTGCCCGGCTTCGTGGAGTCGGCGTTCAGCCCGCTGGCCTACGAGGTGAGCCGCCGTTGTCTGACCGAGCGGCCCGGCGACGGTTCGCGCACCGCCGTCGCGCTGGCCGGCCTGACCGGCGACACCACCACCGCCGACCTGGCCAGCAGCCGTATGGTCGCCGGGCGGGTCCACAACCCGCTGCTGTTCATGCAAGCCACCCCCAACTCCGTGCTGGGCCACACCAGTCGGGAGTTCGGCATCACCGGGCAGATGCTCAGCGTCTCCACCCTCGACGACCCGGTGACCGAGCTGCTCACCCTGGCCGAACTGCTCCTGGAGGACCCGGAGCTGGACCGCGTCCTGGTGCTGGGCGTGGAACTGGGCGGCGGCGCGCGGCTGGCCGCCGTGCACCGGGAACTCGCCGCCGACAGCGGCCGACCGGTCCCCCGCCTCCCGGCGGCCGCGGGTCTCGCGGCCGCGGTGCTCCTCGGCCGCCCCGACGCCGGGACCCCGGTGACGGTCCGCTCGGCCGAGCCGGTCGACGGCACCGGGGAACTGCGGCATCACGGCAGCATCCAGGGCCTGTTCGACCTGGCCGCCGCCCACCGGCGGCTGCTGCGCGACGGCGGCAGTCATCTCCTCGCGACGGAGCCCGGCGCGCGGCGCGGCCCTGCCGCACTCATCCTCACCGTCGGCACGGACTCAGCCGTGCGGACCCCCGCCGGAAGGAACGAGACGAAGACCCATGCTCATCAGTAGGCAGGAGCGGGCCCGGATCTGCTCCGACACCGAACTGGGCGCCGGCAACGTCCTGGAACGCCTGCGGGCGTACGGCCGTCCGCTCGGCGGCGAACCCGTGCTGCGCACGGACGGCGCCTGGCGGGCGCCGGACGGCAGCCGTCCCACGGCGCTGACGCTCGGCCGGCTGCGCGAGATCGTCGAGACGTACGCGGGCTGGTACGCCGCCCGGGGCGTGCGCCCCCGCGACCCGGTCGCCGTCCACTCCTTCTCCAGCATCGAATTCGCCGTGAACTTCCTGGCGTTGACATCTCTCGGCGCGATCCCGTCGTTCGTCAACGGCAATCTGGCCCCGGACACGGCACGCGCGTACGTGCGTCGGCAGGGCGCCGTCGGCGCGTTCACCGACCGGGCGCACCACGAGGTGCTGTCGGGATCGGACCCGGGCCTCGGCTTCTGCGTCACCGCTGACGACATCCTCCCGGAGCACCGCGAGTCGCTGCCCCGGGCGTACCCCTACCGGCACGACCCGAGCGACCCGGTGCTCATCTCGCACTCCTCCGGTACCACCGGCCTGCCCAAGGGCGTGCCGCACACCCACCGGACGCTGATGTACGCGCAGTTGCACCGGCTGCGCTACTCCACCGGCACCGACATGGAGCGCACCCTCGTGGGGCTGCCGGGCGCGCACAACGCCATGGTGGCGACGCTGCTGTACTGCCTGCTGCTGCACACCGACATCAAGCTCGTCTCCAGCCAGCGCGGAGCCGAAGTGCTCGACGGCGTCGAGGAGTTCCGGCCGACCACCGTGCTGGCCTTCGCCGGCACGTTCGGCGAGATGGCCGCCGAGGACCTGACGCGGCGCGACCTGTCGAGCGTGCAGGTGTGGTTCAACACCGGCGACGCCGCGCACGAGGCGCACATCCGGGCGCTCGTCCAGCACGGCAGCCACGTCGAGATCCGCCGGGACCTGAGCCGGGTGCGGGTGGACGGCTCGGTCTTCGTGGACGGGCTCGGCTCCTCGGAGGCCGGCTACTCCGTCTTCCACAACCGGCACACCAAGGACACCGCCGCCTACTCGCGCTGTGTCGGCAAGCCGATCAGCTTCGCCGAGGCCGCGGTGCTCGCCGAGGACGGCACCCCGCTGCCGCCCGGGCAGATCGGCCGCCTCGGCCTCAAGTCCCCCACCCTCACCCCCGGTTACTGGAACGACTCGCTGACCTGGAACCGGCTGCGGCTCGGCGGCTACTGGCTGACCGGGGACCTCGCCCACCGGGACGAGGACGGCAACTTCTACCACCTCGACCGGGTGCCGGACGCGGTCCGCACCCGCGCCGGCATGGTCTTCAGCACCCGCACCGAGGAACTCCTGCTGGCCGAGCTGCCCGGCCTCGCCGACTGCACGGTCGTCGGCGTCGCCCCGGACGGCGTCCGCGCCGACTGGGACGGCGACGGAGAGGCCGAGGCGTACGCCCTCCTCCAACTCGCCGACGACCGACTCGACGAAGAGCAGGGCGAGAACGGCGGCGAGGACGACGAGGTGTGGACCGCGCGGGTCAACGCCGTCCTGTCGACGGCCGGATTCCCGCCGGTGCACCGCGCCCTGCGGATGAAGCCCGACGACGTGGCCAAGGGCGCCACCGGCAAGGTTCTCAAACGAGTCATGCGCGACCGGTTCGCCGCCGTCGCCGCCGAGGAGCAGCACACATGAGCACGCACACGGACGCAGACGGCGTCAACCACCGCGCCCGGGCGGGAGAGGCCTACCGGCTGTGGTGGCAGCACGACGCCCACTGGTACCAGGGCGTGGCCGCGCGGTTCGGACAGCAGGCCGCGAACGAGATCAACGCCGAGGCGCTGCGCAAGGTCGCCCTGCACGTCGGGCAGCGGGTGGCCCGGCTCTCCGGCGCGCTCCCCGACAGCGGCGACACCGTCAAGGACCTGGAGGAGCTGCGCCGCCGCTACGACGCGTGCGGCGACCGGATGTTCCCGCCGGAACTGCGCAACGCCTCCACCGAGGTCGAGGAAGACGACCTGATCGTCCTCACCATGAAGCGGAACTTCGCCGTCACCATGGTCCGGATGGCCGGTTCGCTGGACGGCTACCGGTGTCCGTGCACCGACATCCACGCGGGCTGGTCCGAGGGGCTCTGCGTGACCCTGACGGAGAACCGGGCCGAGAGCTGTCTGCGGGACGGCGACAAGGCGTGCCGGCTGCTGATGCGGGTGGCCGGTCCGGTCGCGACCAGGACGGAGGGCTGAGCCGTGCGGATACTCGTCGCAGGGGCCACCGGAGTGGTCGGACGTCCGCTGGTCGGCGCGCTGCGGGCCCGCGGCCACGAGGTCAGCGCGCTGGTGCGGGAGGAGTCGCGGGCACCGGACGCGGACCGGGTCGTGGTCGCCGACGCCCTCGACCGCGAAGCCGTGCTGACGGCGGTCTCGGCCGCCCGTCCCGAGGTGGTCGTCCACCAGCTGTCGGCGTTGCGGCTGCTGCGCGACGACCCTCCGCAGGCCTTCGCGCAGACCGCGCGGCTGCGCACCGAGGGCACCGCGCATCTGGTCGAGGCGGCCCGCGCGGCCGGCGCCCGGCGCCTGATCGCGCAGTCCATCGCCTTCGCCGCCGCCCCCGCCGGGCCCCCGGCCCTGGACGAGGACGCGCCGCTGTACGTGGACGCCCCGGATCCGGGCTGGGCCGCCACCGTCCGGGCCGTCGCGGAGCTGGAGCGGCTGGTGTCGACCAGCGAGGACCTTGGCGGGCTGGTGCTGCGGTACGGCACCCTCTACGGCCCCGGCACCGCGTACGCGCGCGACGGCGGGACCGGGCAGCGGGTGCTGGCCGGGAAGCTCCCGCTGCCCGAGGGCGGGGCCGGGATCACCTCGTTCCTGCACGTCGAGGACGCCGTGGGGGCGGCCGTCGCGGCCGTGGAGTCGGCGGCCACCGGCGTCCTCCACCTCGCGGACGACGAGCCGGCCCCGGCCGCGCAGTGGCTGCCGCAGTACGCCCGCGCGCTCGGCGCCCCGCCGCCGCGCACGATCCCGGCGGCGATGGCGCCCCGGCTGCTGGGCTGGTTCCTCGCCCATCAGCTGACCGCGGCGCGCGGGGCGGCGGCCGACCGGGCCCGGTCGGCGCTGGGCTGGAAGCCGCTGCGGCCGAGCTGGCGCGACGGGCTGGGCGAGGAATGACCGACCCCCTCGGCGCCCTGTCCGTGTGCGTGATCGGGGCCGGTCCGCGCGGGTTGTCGGTCCTGGAGCGGATCTGCGCCAACGCGGAAGGGACGGGTCGGCCGGTCACCGTCCACCTCGTCGACCCGTACCCGCCCGGCCCGGGCGCGGTGTGGCGCACCGACCAGCCGGGCGAGCTGCTGATGAACACGGTGGCTTCCCAGGTGACCCTGTTCACCGACGACAGCGTGGACTGCGCCGGGCCGTCCGTGCCGGGCCCCAGCCTGTACGAATGGGCGCGCACGATCGGGCAGGGCACAGGCGGCCATCCGGACCGGGTCCTGGCCGAAGCGCGTCGGCTCGGCCCGGACACCTACCCCACCCGGGCCTTCCACGGCCACTACCTGGAGTGGGTCTTCCAGCACTTGTCACGCACCGCACCCGAGGGGGTGACGGTCCACCCGCACCGCTCGACGGCGGTCGCGCTGGACGACACCCCCGACGGACGGCAGACGGTCACGCTGGCGGACGGCCGTCGGCTGACCGGGGCGGACGCCGTGGTGCTGGCCCTCGGCCACGGAGAGCTGACCCCCGACCAGGAAGAACGCGCGCTGGCCGACTTCGCCGACCGGCACGGCGTGACCTACGTGGGCCCCGCCAACCCCGCCGACGCACAGCTGAGCGGGATCGCCTCGGGCACGCCCGTCGCCCTGCGCGGCCTCGGACTCAACTTCTTCGACCACCTGGCGCTGCTCACCGAGGGCCGTGGCGGCGCCTTCAAGGAGAGCGAGACCGGCCTCGTCTACCTGCCGAGCGGCAACGAGCCGGTGCTGTACGCAGGTTCACGGCGCGGGGTGCCGTACCACGCCCGGGGCGAGAACGAGAAGGGCGCGCTCGGCCGCCACCACCCCCGCTTCCTCACCCCCGAAGTCATCGCCGGGCTGCGGCGACGGGCGGACGACGGACGTCCCGTCGCCTTCCGCGACGCGCTCTGGCCGCTGATCGACCGTGAGGTGCGCACCGTCTACTACGAGGCGTGGATCCGCGCCGCCCACGGGACTCGGGCCGCCGAGGAGTTCGTCCGCTCCACCCTCGCCGGCCGGTGCCCGGAGGAGCTGCTGCTGGACCGGTACGCGGTGCCGGCCGGCGAGCGCTGGGACTGGCGGCGCGTCGAACGCCCCTACGGCGGGCGTACCTTCGCCGACCGGGAGGCGTTCCGGCAGTGGCTGCTGGGGTATCTGCGGCGGGATCTCGTCGAGGCCCGGCTGGGCAATGTGAGCGGGCCGCTGAAGGCCGCCCTGGACGCCCTGCGGGACCTGCGCAACGAGATCAGGCTCGTCGTCGACCACGGCGGGGTCCCCGGCGACTCCTACCGGGACGAACTGGACGGCTGGTACACGCCGTTGAACGCCTTCACCTCGATCGGCCCGCCCGCCTTCCGCATCGAGCAGCTGATCGCGCTGATCGAGGCCGGGACGCTCCACCTCCTCGGTCCGGGGATGCGGGTACGGCCCTCGGCGCGCGAGGGAGGCTTCCTCGTGGACGCCGAACTGGTCGCCGAGCCACCGGTGTTCGCCGGCACGCTGATCGAGGCCCGGCTGCCCGCCGTCGACGTACGGCGCAGCGCCGACCCCCTGCTCACCGGGCTGCTGGCGGCCGGCGCCTGCGTCCCGTACCGGCTGGGGGACCACGAGACGGGCGGGCTGGCCGTGACCGGCCGCGCGGCTCGGCTGGTGGACGCGACGGGCCGGGCCCACCCGCGCCGGTTCGCGTTCGGCGTGCCGACGGAAGGCGTGCGGTGGGTGACGGCGGTCGGCGTCCGACCCGGCGTCGGCTCGGTGACGTTGGAGGACTCGGACGCGATCGCACGGGCCGCGCTGCTGCTCACACCGGCGTGAGCGCAGGCGTGAGCGCAGGCCCACCGCAGGTTTGTGACGAAACATCAGACATGAGATGCAGGGAGTCGATGAGCGTGAACGCGCTGTCCGCGGGTACCGACGCGGGCCTGCTCGCCCCCACCTGGGCGGACACGCCGGTCGCGGCCGAGGTGACCGACGAGGCCTGGCTGCAGGCCATGCTGGACGTCGAAGTGGCCCTGGCCCGAGCCCAGTTCGCCGTCGGGCTCACCCCGGCCGCCGTCGTGGAGACGATTCGCTCCGCGGCCCGCGAGGACCGGCTGGACCCGGTCGCCCTCGCCCGGGAGGCGCGGGCCACGGCCAACCCCGTGGTCGCACTCGTCGCCGCCTTCACCGAGGCGGTCGCCGCCCGGGACCCGGCCGCCGCCGAGTACGTGCACCGCGGCTCCACCAGCCAGGACATCCTCGACTCGGCGGCCATGCTGATCGCCCGCCGGGCGCTCGGCCTGATCGCCGCCGACCTGGACCGCGTCAGTGCCGCCCTCGCCGCGCTGGCCGACACCCACCGCCACACCGTGCTGGCCGGCCGCACCCTGACCCAGCACGCGGTGCCCACCACCTTCGGCCTCAAGGCGGCCGGCTGGCTCCAGTCGGTCGGGGACGCCCTGGCCCGCGTACGGGCCGTCGCGTCCGCCCTCCCGGCGCAGCTCGGCGGCGCGGCGGGCACCCTCGCCGCGTACGGCGAGTACGCGGCCCTTGACGGCGGCAAGGCCGACAGCGCGATGGAGCTGCTGCGGCCCTTCGCCCAGGCGCTGGAGCTGGCCGAACCGGTGCTCCCGTGGCACACCGCGCGCACGCCGGTCGCCGACCTGGGCGCCGTGCTCCAGCAGGTCACCGGGGCGCTCGGGAAGTTCGCGCTCGATGTGCAGACGCTGTCCCGCACCGAGATCGGCGAACTGTCCGAGCCCGCGGCGGCCGGGCGCGGGGGCTCGTCGGCGATGCCGCAGAAACGCAACCCGGCGCTCGCCACGCTGATCGTGTCCGCCGCCCGTCAGGTACCCGCCCACGCGCTCGTCCTGGCCCAGTGCATGCTCGCCGAGGACGAGCGCCCGGCCGGTGCCTGGCACGCCGAGTGGCAGCCGCTGCGGGAGGCGCTGCGGCTGGCGGGCGGGGCCGCGCACACCGCCGTCGAACTCGCCGAAGGGCTGGTCGTGCATCCGGAACGGATGCGCGCCAACCTCGAACTGACCGGCGGCGCGATCGTCGCCGAACGGCTGACGGTGGCCCTGGCCCCCGCACTCGGCAAAGCGCGGGCCAAGCGGGTGCTGACCGCCGCCACGACCGAGGCGGAGAGCGGCGGCCGCCCGCTCGCCGAGGTGCTCTGCGCCCATCCCGAACTGTCGGCCCGTCTCACCCCGGACCGGCTGGCCGAACTCCTCGACCCGGCCCGGTACACCGGCGCGGCCGACGCGCTCGTCGAGCGGGCGCTGCGCAGCTACGGGAACGCCGACGACCCCCGCCCGACCGCGGACGGGGACACCCGATGAGCGCCGTGAGCCGCACCGAGGAGACCACGAAACAGGCGGCGCCTCCTCGGTCCTGGCCCGTCCTCCTGGTCGTCGTCTGCGCCCAGATGCTGATCTGGCTGGACACCTCGATCCTCAACGTGGCCGTCACCACCCTGGCCGATCCCGACGGGGGACTCGGCGCGACCCCCGCCGAGCTGGAGTGGGTCGCGAGCGCCTACACCCTGGTGTTCGCCGGCACCCTCTTCGCGGGCGGCGCGCTCGCCGACCGCTTCGGCCCGCGGGCCACCCTCGTCGCCGGCCTCGCCCTGTTCGGCGTCGCGTCCGGGGCGGGCGCGTTCGCCGGGAACGCGGGCTGGCTGACCGTGGCGCGCGCCTTCATGGGCGCGGGCAGCGCACTGCTGATGCCCGCGACCCTGTCGGTCATCGTGCAGAGCACCCCGGCGGAGAAACGCACCCGGGCCATCGCGATCTGGAGCTCGTCCAGCGCCCTGGGCGTGGCCGTCGGCCCGGTCGCGGGCGGGGCGCTGCTCAGCCACTTCTGGTGGGGTTCGGTCTTCCTGGTCAACGTGCCGATCGTGGCCCTGTGCCTGGCCGGGGTGGTGGCCGTGGTGCCCGCGCTCAAGGGCCCGGTGCGCCGGGTGCTCGATCTGCCCGGCCTCGCGCTGTCGGTCCTCGGCCTCGGCGGTGTCGTCTACGGCGTCATCGAGCTCGGCGACGGCCGGAGCTGGCACGGGGCACACGTCCTGCTGCCCCTGGTCCTGGGCGGTGCGCTGCTCACGGCCTTCGTCGCCGGCCAGCGCAGATCCCCGGCGCCCAGCCTGGACCTGCGGCTCTTCCGGCAGCCCGGGTTCACGGCCGGGAGCGTGGTGCTGCTGATCGCGTTCATGGCGCTGGCCGGGCACCTGTACTACGCGGCCTTCTACCTCCAGGGGCCCCGCGGGCTCTCCCCGGCCGACGCCGGAACCGTGATGATCTCCGCCGCGGTCGGCATCCTCCTGGGCAGCCAGGCCTCCCCGGCGATGAGCAGGCTGCTGTCGGCCCGCTGGACGGTCGCGGCCGGGGTCCTCCTCACTGCCGTCACGTATGTCGGCTATCTGTGGTTCGACGGACGGACCCCGATCCCGGTCGTCGTCGCGCTGCTGTGGGTGCAGGGCTTCGGCATGGGCCTGGTCGGCACACCGGTCACGGCCGTGATGATGAGCGCGGTGCCGCCGCAGCTCGCGGGCGCCGGATCGGCCGTCAACAGCGTCACGCGGCAGGTCGGCGGGACGCTCGGGGTGGCCATGGCCGGCTCGATCCTCTCCGGGGTGTACCGGGAGCGCATGGCGGACGCCCCGCTGCCCACCGGCGCACCGGGGCTGTCGCCCGGCGCCGCGGAACAGGCCCGGACCTCGGCCGAGGCGGCACGCTCGCTGGCCGGCTCCCTGCGGCTGCCGGAACTGGCCGCCACCGCCGACCGCGCCTTCCTCGACGCGATGTACGCGGCCACCTTCTGGATCGCGGTCCTGGCCTTCGTCGGATGCGTCGTGGCCGCCGTCGGTCTGCGCCCACGCAAGACCGCGGACGGTGCAGGCGGAGGGAGCTGAGATGACAGGGACCGACGAGCGCACGGCGGCCCGGTCGGTCCTCGTGACCGGCGGGAACCGGGGCATCGGGCTGGCCATAGCCCGCCGCTTCGCCGCGGCGGGAGACCGGGTCGCGGTCACCCACCGCGGCGAGAAGCCGCCCCCGGACACCGGTCTCCTCGCCGTGCGCTGCGATGTGACGGACGGCTCGCAGGTGGACCGGGCCTTCAAGGAGGCCGAGGCCGCCCACGGCCCGGTCACGGTCCTGGTCGCCAACGCGGGCGTCACCGGCGACCGGCTGCTGGTGCGGATGAGCGAGGAGGACTTCACCTCCGTGCTCGACACCAACCTCACCGGAGCGTTCCGGGTGGTCCGGCGCGCGGTGCGCGGGATGCTCGGGCAGGGCCACGGCCGGATCGTGCTGATCTCCTCCACCGCGGCACTGCACGGGGCCGCCGGGCAGACCAACTACGCGGCGGCGAAGGCGGGGCTGGTCGGGTTCGCCCGCTCACTGACCCATGAACTCGGAGCCCGGGACATCACCTGCAATGTGGTGGCCCCCGGACTGACCGAGACGGACATGAGCCGCGCGCTCACCGAGGAGCAGCGCCGCGACCTGCTCGGCCGGACCCCGGCGGGCCGCCTCGGCCGCCCCGACGAGGTAGCCGACGCGGTCGCTTTCCTGGCCGGCGCCGGTTACGTGCGCGGCGCCGTCATCCCGGTCGACGGAGGCGCCGGACTGGGGCACTGAACAGGATGGGCCGTTGGCCGACCGACGGCGAGGAAATACGCGCCCTGACTGAGCCATTGGCCCAGTGTCCTCAACGCCTGTTGAACCACCAGCCTTCTTGATGCTGAGATGGCCGCATCGATGGCGCTGCGGACTCCGCGGCGCCTTTCTCATGCCGTGGGTCATGGCAGGGTGCGATCAGGTGAGGGAAGGGGCGGGGCAGCATGCTGAAGACGGCGTTCGTCGCACCGGACCCCGGGCGCGCGCGGCTGCGGTTCGCCTCCCGGGCCGTGCTCGGCATCGGGCTCGCCGTCGCGCTGTGCGGACTGGCCGGGCACTCGCTGCCGTCCGCCGTCACCGGTGGTCTGGCGGCGCTGCTCGCCCTGTTCACGGTCACCGACCCGACGGTGCGCGGGCAGGCCGTCACGACCGCGCTGCTCCCCGTCGTCGGACTGCCGGTGCTCGCTCTCGCGGCCGTCCTGCACGACACGCCCGTCGCCCGTGACCTGGCCTTCCTCGCCGTCGTCGGGGCCGGGGCGTACGCGCGGCGCTGGGGGCCGCGCGGGCACTCGCTCGGCGTGTTCGCGTTCATGACCTTCTTCGCCGCCCAGTTCCTGGGGACCGTCCCCGCCCAGCTGCCGGAGCTGTACGCGGCGGTGCTGATGTCGCTGGGGACGGCGTCGGCGGTGCGCTTCGGCCTGTGGTGCTACGAGCGCCGCTCGCCCGCGCCGATGGCCGTCGCCCCGCCGACCGGCGGTACGGGCCTGGCGCGGATCACGACGCGGCAGGCGCTGCAGGCGACCGTCGCGGCCGGGATCGCCCTCGTCGCCGGGCAGGCGCTGTCCGACCAGCGGTGGTACTGGGCGGTGGGCGCCACCTGGTGGGTGTTCGTGAACACCACCTCGCGCGGCGAGACGCTGGTGCGAGGGTTCCGGCGATTCCTCGGGACCGTGATCGGGATCGTCCTGGGCCTGCTGGTGGCCGTCCCCCTGCACGGGGAGCCGGTGGCGACCGCGGTGATCGTCGCGATCAGCGTCTTCGGGATCTTCTACTCCGCCGCCGTCTCCTACACGTGGATGATGCTCGCCGTCACGGTCATGGCCAGCGCCCTGTACGGAGTGCTCGGCCTGCTCGACCCGGCCCTGCTCGTCCTGCGGGTGACCGAGACGGCCGTCGGGGCGCTGGGAGCGGTGCCGGCGGTGCTGCTGGTGCTCCCGGTGACCACGCACTCCGTCACGGACGCCTGGGTGGAGCGGGCGCTGCGCTGTGTGCACGCCTGCACGGCCGAGGCGGCCGCCCGGCTCGCCGGCTCTCCGACGGCGGGCCCGGCCCGCCGCGTGGTCGAGCTGGAGCAGATCCTCGCCCGGGTCCGGCTGTCGCTGGCGCCGCTGGTGCATCCGCTGAGCCCCCTGCGGGCGCGCGGCGCGCGGGCCCGGCAGGTGCTCGCGCTGCTCGACGACTGCGCCCGTGAGGTGCGCGCACTGGCCTCGGTCGCCGCGGACCCCGAGGCCTCGCACGATGCCCGCCTCGTCGCCGCCTGCTGGCGGGTCGAGGCCGCGGTCGAGGCGCTCACCGCCCTGCCGGCCGAGGCACGGCCCGGTCCGGCGCACACGACTCCCGATCCGCCGCACAGCGCGTCGGCCGAGCAGCTCCTGCCCCCTCCTGCGCACGGGCTGCCCCATGGGCACGCCCTGTCTCATCTGCACGCCCTGGAACAGGCCCTCCTCGAACTGGCCGTACCCCTTCGCGGCTCCGGCCGCCGAGTCCCGACGGGCGCCTGAGATTCGCCCGTCCGCGTCCGACCGTCGCCCGGGCGTCGCCGGTCCGGCGGGGGAGATCGCGTGCCTGGTCTAGACCGCACGTGATCGACTGCTACCGTCACCCCGAGCAACAGCGTCAGCAGCGACAGTGGCGACAGCGACGACCCGGGAGGGGACAGCGGTGGCAGACCTCGGCGGAAGGGGACGGCGGGCGTTCATCGGCTCGTTCACGGCGGCTGGAGGGCCCGGGATCGTGGCCGCCGCCGTGGACCCGGCCAATGGCGCACTGACCCCCTTGAGCAGTGTGAACGGCGTACCGGACCCCTCCTACCTGGCCCTGTCGGCCACCGGGGACACGCTGTACGCGGTCAGCGAGACGGCGGACGGCGCGGTGGTCGCGTACCGGATCACGGGCGATGCGCCGGAACAGGCCGGACCGCCCGTGCCGGTGGACGGCAGCGGCCCCACCCACCTCAGCGTGTTCGACGGGCACGTCCTCACCGCCAACTACGGCTCCGGCAGCGTCACCGCCGTCCCGGTCCACGCCGACGGCACCCTCGCCCGCGTCGCCTCCGGCGTCCTGCGGCACACCGGCTCGGGCCCGCACACCCGGCGCCAGCAGGCCCCGCACGCCCACCAGGTGCAGCCTGACCCGAGCGGTCGCTGGGCGGTCAGCGTGGACCTCGGGACGGACTCCGTGCGGGTGTGCGCCCTGCGCGACGGCAGCCCCGTGCTGCACCGGGAGCACGCGCTGCGCCCCGGCTCCGGGCCGCGCCACCTGGCCTTCCACCCGGGCGGCCGGTACGCCTACGTCGTCAACGAACTCACCCCGACGGTCACCGTCTGCCGATGGGAGCCCTCGGACGGCTCGCTGAAGCCGCTGGCCGAGACCGCCGTACTGCCCGGCGCGCCGGCCGGGGACGCCTACCCCTCGGGCCTCGTCGTCTCGCCCGACGGCCGGTTCGCCTGGACGGCCACCCGCGGCGAGGACGTGCTCTCCGTGTTCGCCGTCGAGGACGACGGGGAGACGCTGCGGCTGGTCGGCACCGTGCCCTGCGCCGGGCACTGGCCGCGCGCCCTCGCCGTCTCCGGTTCCGGCGACTTCCTCTACGTCGCGAACGAGCGCTCCGGCGACGTCACCTGGTTCACCGTGGACCGGGCGACCGGACTGCCCCGTCGCGGCGGTTCCGTCCCGGTCCCGGCGGCGTCCTGCGTGGTCCTCGGCTGAGACCGCCCGCGACCTGGCGGCCGCACCCCGTGGCAGCACGCGAGGGGCCCGCTCCGAACGGAGCGGGCCCCTCGCGTTGACCTGCGTTCCCGCGAACGCCTCAGCGGACCGGCGCGCCCTGCGGCTGCGGCGGGGCGATGCCGAGGGCGGTCGTGTACTTGGCCAGCGCGAGCTTGCCGATGGCCGGGTACGGGCCGAGCGCCTCGGCGGCGGCACAGCCGGCCTCCTTGGCCGCCTCGTGGACCAGCGTGGCGTCGATCTCCGGGCCGATCAGATACGGCGCCAGCGCCAGCTGCTGCGAACCGGACGAGCGCAGTTGCTCGGCGACGGAGGCGATGGAGCCCTCCTGGTCGAGGGCCGCGGCCATCACCGGCACGGCGAGCCGCGCGGCGAGCAGCATGCCGGTGATCCCGGCGGCCTGCACGGCCTCCTCGCCGCCGACGGAGGCCAGGACGATGCCGTCCGCCGCCGTCGCCACGGTGAACAGCCGGGCGCGGTCCGCGCGGGCCAGACCGGCCTCGGACAGCCGCACGTGCAACGCCTCGGCGAGCAGCGGGTGGGGGCCGAGCACATCGGTCAGCTCGGCCGCGATCCGGCTCTCCATGACGGCCTGGCGGACCTGGCGCAGCAGCGCACCGTCGGGGCCGGCCAGCAGCGGCACGACGACGGCTACGGGGCCGTCGGGCTCCTTGACGTCCAGACCGGCGGCACGGGCCTGTTCGAAGCGGGCGGTGCGCTCTTCGGCGGCGTACGTGAGCACGGCCTGGAGGGTGGGGAACTCGGTGTCGTCCCCGTCGAGGTAACCGATGCGCGCGTCGAGGCCGGGGAGCTCGGAGCGGGCGATGCTCACGATCTCCTCGGCGAGGCCGCGTGTGGCGGTGCTGGGCGTGCCCGGCACCGCGAGCACGAGCGCGGGCGCGCCCTCGGGAGCCGCCAAAGGCTCGGGTCGGCGGTGCCGCCCGGGCTGGCGAGGCCGCGGCATTCGTACTGGCAGGCCGGACGCGGGCCCAGTGGGGGAGCTCATGGCGAGGCATGTTACTGGCTTCTTGGGCTCCCCTGTTCGGGGAGGGTGCACGTGAGCGGTATCCGTCCGGTTTTGTCTGATGAGTTACGTGCGGATCAGAAGTGATCAGAGTGTTTTCCGGGCGACTTGCCCTCGAAGGAGGTAATCCGAGGTAATCCCCCATTTGGGCCATGGCGTACGGCCCCTACGCAGGATGCATCACGATGTGTTACGTCTGCCGCACCACCGTCAGCAGCGTCTTCTCGCCCGGCAGCGTGAACGTGTCGGTCGCCAGCGCGGTGGCGATGCGCACGGCGCCGTCCAGCGGATCGCCCTCGGGCGGCACCCGCATCGCGTGCGGCAACCGTCTCGCGAGTTCCTCCTCCACGGGGACGAGGAGAGGGTCGCCGATGGTGAACAGGCCCCCGGTCAGGGCGATCCGGGACTCCCCGCCCGGCGGGCACACCGCCGCGGCCGACTCCGCCAGGTGCCGCGCCGCCGCGCGCAGGACGCCGGCGGCGACCGGGTCGTCCTGAGCGCACGCGGCCACCTGCGGCGCGAAGGAGGCGAGGACGGCCGCGCGGTCCGGGCGGGGGTAGAGCTGACCGGGCAGCCCGGCCATCGGCCCGAACCGCTGCTCGGCGCAGGTCAGAAGAGCGGCCGACCCGCCGGGACGCCCGTCGTGGGCGCGCAGCGCGGCTTCCAGCCCGGCCCGCCCGATCCACGCGCCGCCCCCGCAGTCGCCCAGCAGATGGCCCCAGCCGTCCGCCCGCTGCCATGCCGTCAGGTCGGTGCCGATCGCGATCAGGCCGGTGCCCGCCGCCACCACGGCGCCCGGCCGCGACCCGAGCGCGCCGACGTAGGCGGTGACGGCGTCGGCCACGAGCGCGGTCGTCCGGACCCCGAACTCCCGCGCCAGCGCACCCGGAAGCTCCGCGCGCAGCGCCTCGCCCAGGGTGCCGAGCCCCGCCGCGCCCACGACGGCCGTGCTCGGCGGCGGCGAACCGGTCTCCGCCGCCAACGTCCTTACCAGGGGCACCAGTTGCGCCATCAGCTGGTCGGGGTCGATGCCCCGCGAGCCGGTGCCCACAGGTGCCTGGGACGCACGCCGGGCGAGTGCGCCCCGCCTGACGCTTCCCAGGGCGACCCGCAGCCCGGACCCGCCCGAATCCACGGCGAGGATGCCGGAGTCGGGGCCTGAGGCGGGGCCGGAGTCCGAGGCGGGGCCGGAGTCCGAGGCGGGGCCGGACCGGGCGCGGGAGCCGGGGGTCACGGCAGAGGCCGGTCCGGCACATGACGGCCGTGGCGGAGCGGCTCGACCACTGGGCGCGACAAGCGCCTCTCCTTTCCGGTGACCGGCTGCGCGATCTGCTGGACCGGCTCGCCGACCTCGACGAGGAGGAAGAGTAGCGCCTGAGGGGCGGCCCCTGTGCGGAGGATTCCCTGCGCGTGCAGGGCGTCTGTGTGTGCCAGTAGAGTGACGCGCTGTGGCACCACGACCCTTGCATGAACTTGTTGAAGCAGGCTGGGCGAAGGCTCTTGAGCCTGCGGCCGAACGGATCGCGGCGATGGGGGACTTCCTCCGGGCCGAGATAGCGGCGGGCCGGACCTATCTGCCGGCCGGGGCGAATGTTCTGAGGGCTTTCCAGCAGCCCTTCGACGACGTCCGCGTGCTGATTGTCGGCCAGGATCCCTACCCCACGCCGGGTATGGCGATCGGGCTGAGCTTCGCGGTCTCGCCGGAGGTGCGTTCGCTGCCGGGCAGTCTGGAGAACATCTTCCGGGAGATGCACTCCGACCTCGGGTTGCCCAGGCCGTCGAACGGCGATCTGACTCCGTGGACGCAGCAGGGGGTGCTTCTGCTCAACAGGGCGCTCACCACCGCCCCTCGCAAGCCCGCCGCACACCGGGGCCAGGGCTGGGAGGAGGTCACGGAGCAGGCGATCCGCGCGCTGGCGGCGCGCGGCAAGCCTCTGGTGTCCATCCTGTGGGGGCGTGACGCGCGCAATCTGCGGCCGCTGCTGGGGGATCTGCCGGCGATCGAGTCGGCGCACCCCTCTCCCATGTCGGCGGACCGCGGTTTCTTCGGCTCGCGGCCGTTCAGCAGGGCCAACGACCTGCTGCTGCGCCAGGGTGCGCAGCCGGTGGACTGGCAACTCCCGTAGGCCACGGCCCGGCTGCCTCCGAGCCGCCGGGACGAAAGAAGCCCCCCGGTCGATTCGTCCGCGGATATCGCCGGTACCACGCGTGGCGCGCGCGGTTCCCGATCCCTTACGCGCGACCCACGTGCCTTGGCAGATGTCGCCCTCGGGTTCGACGGCCCGTGTCCAGGCCGGTTGATCCCGTTGATCCCGTTCGGGTCATCCGATCACCGCGGCTCGTACGCACAGCACGTCCGGCAGATGGGAGGCCAGCTGCCGCCAGCTGTCGCCGTCGTCGGCCGAGGCGAACACCTCGCCGTTGCGGTTGCCGAAGTACACGCCGGCCGGATCCGCGTCGTCCGTGCGGAGCGCGTCCCGCAGGACCGTGCCGTAGTGGTCCTCCTGCGGCAGTCCGGCGGTGAGCGGCTCCCAGCTGCTGCCCGCGTCCGCGGTGCGGAACACCCGGCATCGGCGGTCGGCGGGGACCCGGTCCGCGTCGGCGTTGATCGGGAACACGTATGCCGTGTCACCGCGGCTCGGGTGTGTGGCGACGGCGAAGCCGAACGTGGAGGGCAGGCCCGCGCCGATGTCGGTCCACCGCCCGCCCGCGTCGTCGCTCCGGTAGACGCCCCAGTGGTTCTGGAGGTAGAGGCGGTCGGGGTCCGCCGCGTCCCTCGCGACCTTGTGCACGCACTGGCCGAACTCCGGGTTCGGATCCGGCAGGAACACCGCCGAGACGCCGGAGTTGGACGGCGCCCAGCTCGCGCCCCCGTCGGTCGTGCGGAAGACGCCCGCGGTCGACACCGCCACGGTCACGGACTTCGGGTCGCGCGCGTCGGTGAGGACCGTGTGCAGGCCCTCCCCGCCGCCGCCCGGCACCCACTGGGAGCGGGTGGGGTGCTCCCACAGCGGGCGGACCAGCTCGAAGCTCTCGCCGCGGTCCTCCGAGCGGTACAGCGCGGCCGGTTCCGTGCCCGCGTACACCACGTCCGGCTCGGCGGCGGAGGGGTGCAGCTGCCAGACCCGCTCCAGCGAGGCCTCCGTGTCCTGCGGGAACCTGACGGCCTGTCTGGCCGGTTCGGTCCAGGTCCGGCCGAGGTCGTCGGAGTGGAACACCGACGGGCCCCAGTGCGCGCTGTCGCCGCCGGCCAGCAGCCGCGGGCGGTCGCCGCGGGTGTCGATGGCGACCGAGTAGATCGCCTGTGCGTTGAAATAGGGGCTTTCGTCGAACTCCCAGGCGCCACCGCGCCGACGCCCGATGAACAAGCCCTTGCGCGTGCCCACCGCGAGCAGTACCTCGGTCATGCCGATCACCTCCGCCGCGTCTTCGACATCTTTGTCTCAGACACCGGCCAGTCTGCACCCCGCCACTGACAGTCACCTCTGGAAACACCGTCGCCGCAGGTCACAGCCGTCAGGGTGGGCCCTGACCGTTGGAGATCGGCCACTTTCGCCGGGACGACTGCGCGGCCGCGGGGGCGCGTGGGACCGTCGGGACGAGGGGGTCGCTGAGCATCGGGCCCGCCGGCCGCGTATGGGAGGGCAGCCGGGATGTTCATGTGTTCATGAGGAGGAAGCCTTCGATGGCGTTCCGTGGTCCGAAGGTGTGGCTGTGGCGCTGGCGGCGCAACCCGCTCAAGCGTCGCGCCGACACGGTGGAGTCCTGGGTCGTGCTCGGCGTGTGGGCGCTGACCGTCCTCGCCGGGGTACTGGCGGGGCTGGCGACCGCAGGGTCCGTCGAGAACGGTCTGGCGCGAGAACGCGTCGAGTGGCGGCCCCTGGTGGGGCGACTGACCGAGCAGGCCCCGGGCAAGGCCTCGGCGAGCGCTTCCTCCAGCGGTGACCAGGTGTGGGCGAAGGTCGGCTGGACCGGGCCGGACGGCTCCGGGCACACCGGCCAGGTCCGGGTCGGCCCCGGCAGCGCCGTCGGCACCCCGGTCACGGTCTGGACGGACCGGCAGGGCCGCCTGGTGACCCAGCCGGCCACCGCGGCCCAGGCCAGACTGCGCGCCTCCCTGGTCGGCGGCCTGGCAGGCGTCGGCGCGGCCACTCTGCCGCTCGCGGGCGGCCGCGTCCTGCGGGGCCGCCTGGAACGCCGACGCGTCGACCAGTGGGACACCGACTGGGCCCGCTTCGCCACCCTGTGGGGCCGCTCGACGGGCTGATCGCGCCGCCGTCGTCGCCCTGCGGTCCCGCTCGCCGGGGCCCGGGTGGCAGCAGAGGTGCACCGAGTGCTCTCCCCGAGCAGGCGCGGGAGCGTCGGCACCAGGACGGTCGGGAGGCGCGGTCCCGGACCGTACCGGGGCCGCGCCGCGCGGCCGGTCGTTCCATGGCGAGGCCTCGACGCCTTGCGCGGGACGTCCTCGCGGGACGCCGTCGCGCGAAGCGACCGAGGCCCTCGACGAGGGCGGTGACGAGCGGGTCGTCCCGCTGCGGCGTGAGCCGTTGCCGTACCGGGTCCGGAGGCGAGCCCGCCGGCCTGGCACGCACGGTCAGTCCGCGGCGGGAAGGCTCCGCTCCAGGACGCCGTCCGGATCGGCGCCGTCCGGGAGCGTGCCGAAGGCGTGGCCCCAGTCGCCGGCCAGCCGGGTCGCGCAGAAGGCGTCGGCGACGGCCGGCGGGGCGTGCCGGACCAGCAGAGAGGCCTGGAGGGCCAGGGCCATCTGCTCCACCAGACGACGGGCGCCGGCCGGTGTCGCCTCGCCGAGCAGTGCTTTGAGCCGCACGACGGCCGCGTCCAGGCGGGCGTCCGCCCCCTGGGCCAGGGCGAGTTCGCCGAAGAGGGCGTCCGCGGTGGCCGGCTCGCGGGTCAACGCCCGCAGGACGTCGAGGGCGTTGACGTTGCCCGAGCCCTCCCAGATCGACAGCAGCGGCGCCTCGCGATAGTGCCGGGGCATCCCGGAGTCCTCCGCATAGCCGTTGCCGCCCAGGCACTCCAGGGCCTCCGCGGTGAACGCCGGACCCCGCTTCGTCACCCAGTACTTGCCGACGGCGGTCGCGATCCGCCGGAAGGCCTGCTCGCCGGCGTCCCCGCGCACCGCCCGGTCGGCCGCCCCGGCCAGCCGCAGCGTGAGCGTGGTGGCGGCCTCCGACTCCAGCGCCAGGTCGGCCAGGACGTTGCGCATCAGCGGCTGGTCCAGCAGCCGCGCGCCGAACGCGCTGCGGTGCCGTACGTGATGACCCGCCTCGACGAGCGTCTTGCGCATCAGCGTCGCCGACATCATCACGCAGTCCAGACGGGTGCAGTTGACCATCTCGATGATGGTCTTCACACCCTGCCCTTCGGGCCCGACCAGCCAGGCCACGGTCCCGTCGAACTCGGGTTCGGAGGACGCGTTGGACCGGTTGCCAAGCTTGTCCTTGAGCCGCTGGATGCGGAAGGTGTTGCGGGTGCCGTCGGGCAGCACGCGCGGCACGAGAAAGCAGGACAGCCCCCCGGGAGCCTGTGCCAGGACCAGGAAGACGTCGCACATAGGCGCGGAGGTGAACCACTTGTGCCCGCGCAGGGTGTACACACCGGGTTCCGCGGTGGGCGCGGCCGCCGTCGTGTTCGTCCGGACGTCGGAGCCGCCCTGCTTCTCGGTCATGCCCATGCCGGCGAGCAGACCGCGCTTCCCCGTCGGCGTCCGCAGCCCGGGTTCGTACACCCGGCTCGTCAGCAGCGGCTCGTAGACGGCGGCCAGCTCCGGCTGGCGGCGCAGGGCGGGGACCGCCGCGTACGTCATCGACGTGGGACAGCCGTGCCCGGCCTCCGTGTGCCCCCACGCGAGACCGCCCGCCGTGCGCGCCACATGCGCGCCGGGCCGGTCGTCCGCCCAGGGCGCCCCGGCCTGGCCCTCGGCGACCGCGACCCGCATCAGCTCGTGCCAGCTCGGGTGGAAGTCGACCTCGTCGACCCGGTGCCCGTAGCGGTCGTGCGTGCGCAGCACCGGCTCGTGCCGGTTGGCCAGCTCGCCCCACTCCTGCGCCTCGACACCGCCGGCCAGCAGCCCGATCCGGCGGACGTCCGGCTCCGCCCACCCTGCGCCCTCCCGGCGCAGCCCCTCCAGCAGGGCGGCGTCCTCGGAGGCGTCGTACGGCGCGAGCGGCGGCGGCTGATTGACGACGTCGTGAGTGACGTACGACGGCTGTGTCTGTGAAGCCGGCGTCTCCGACGACTGTGCCTGCGACGGGTGCGTCTGCGACGGCTCTGTCTGCGACTGCGCGAGTGTGTGGACCATGCCTGTCATGTTGCACCCTCGCTGCGGCTGTAGCAATAGTGCAACATCGGATGGCGCACGTAAGGTACGTCCCTATGCGGATGAACGTCTCGGCGGAGCCCGGCGGGGTCGACCTGCCCCCGCTGTCGGCGCGGTCGGTGGTCCTGAGCCTGCTGCTGGGCACACACCCGCCCGAGCTCGCGGCGAAGGACCTGGTGCGCGGGCTGGAGCTCTTCGACGTCGGGGGATCGACGGTGCGCGCCGCGCTCAGCCGGATGGTCGCGGCGGGCGACCTGCGCCGGACGGACGGTGTCTACCGGCTCAGCGACCGGCTGCGGGAGCGCCAGCGGCGACAGGACGACTCCCTGCACCCGGACACGCGCGCGTGGGACGGCGACTGGGAGACGGCCGTGATCACCTCGACGGGCCGCGGCCCCGCCGAACGTGCCGAGCTGCGCACCCGGTTGAGCGCTCTGCGGCTCGCCGAGCTCCGGGAGGGCGTCTGGCTGCGGCCCGCCAATCTGGGCCGGCCCTGGCCCTCCGACCTGGGCGACGTCCTGCAGCGGTTCACCGCCCGCCCCGCGGCGCCCGCCCGGGACCTGGCCGCGAGCCTGTGGCCGCTCGACGCGTGGGCGGCGACGGCCCGGGCCCTGCGCGCCCAGGTCGACCGGACGGAGCGGCCCGCCGACCGCATGACCGTCCTCGCCGCGGTCGTACGGCATCTGCTCGCCGACCCGGTGCTGCCGACCGCGCTCCTCCCCGCCGACTGGCCGGGACCGGTGCTGCGCAGCACGTACGACCGCTGTCAACGGGAGCTCACCGAAACGGCGTTGGGGCCGGGGCGCCGATAGCCGCGGCGGGTCCGAAGGCACGGCGGCCGTGCGAAGCGCCGTGCGGGGACGCTTCGTACGGCCGCCTTCTTACTGTGGGGGCCTTACTTGTACGTGATGTCGGACGACGCGTACTTGCAGTAAGTGCCGTCCGCACTGGTGCCGTTGGTCGGCGGCTCGGCGCCCGTGTTGTTGCCGATGTACTTCTGGCAGGGAATGATCTTCTTGCTGCGGTCCCCGACGATGGTGATCTTCTTCAGGCTCGCGCTGTCGCCGTAGTTGGTGTTGATGCCGACGAGCTTGTTCCCCGAGTAGGTCGCCTCGATGGTGTTGAGGTTGATCGTCCGCTTGTACTGCGTCCCGCAGTTGCCGCAGGACCGGACGAAGGTGCCGAAGTTCTGCACCGCGAAGTTGGAGACGTTCAGCGTCCCGGCGCCGTTGAACTGGAACACCTTGTCGCTGGCCGAGCGCGCGCCGCCGCCCGAGACGGTGTACACGTTGGACGACGAGGAGCCGCGGAAGGTCGCCGCGTCCTCGCCGACGTCCTCCCACCAGACGTTCTGCAGCGTGCAGGCGCCCTTGCAGTGGATGCCGTCGGCGGCGGGCGCGCCGATGATGACGTTCTTGAGGACGGCGCCGGCCGCGAGCTCCAGGATCGGGTCCTGGTCCTCGTTCTGGCCGCCGCTGCCGAGATCGCCGCTGCCGTAGAGGCGCTTCATCCCGTAGTCCTTGGTGCCGGAGACGGGGATGGTGGCGGTGACGGCCTGGCTGCCGTTGGCGGTGGGCCAGGTGGCGGCGCTCGCCGGGGTGAGCGCGCCACTGGTCATGATCATGCCAATAGTGAGGCCGACGGCGGACAGCCCGCCGGTGAGGGCGCGCAGGCGCCTCGGTGAGCTCGGGCTTGCTGGTGAAGTCATGTCCCGATGCCTTCTTCCAGGTGGGGGATGGGGTGGCGGTGTACGGTCAGAGCTTTCCGACGCCCGCGCCGGACGTCACCGAGGCGACGACGGACGAGGCGGGCTCGGCGGTGTAGCTGTACGGCGGCTTGGTGAACGTCCCGACCTGCGACACCTCGGTCGTGGCGCCGCCGAGGTCGTTGCCGGTCAGGTTGGCGTAGCCGTCCACGTCGCTGTCGCGGTTCGTGGTGACGGCGACCGGCGTCGAGCGGAAGACGTTGTTCTCCACGAGCATCTGCGCGCCCATGCGCGAGTGGACGGCCGTCTCGGCCCCGACGACGTAGTTGTCGTAGAAGTGGCCGGTGCCGAAGCGCAGGCTGGGGATGCGCGAGTAGACGTTGCTGAAGAGGTTGTGGTGGTACGTGACCCTCAAGTGGCCCGTGTCCTCACTCGAGTTGTTGTCGCTGTGGCCGACGAGTGAGCCCTTGTAGTGGTCCTTGAAGGTGTTCCACGACACCGTCACGTGGTCGGAGGCGTGGTTGATGTCCAGCAGGCCGTCGTAGTAGTCCTTGTCGTGATCGCGGTCGGCCGAGAAGGAGTTGTGGTCGATCCACACCTTGGTCGAGGCCTGGACCTCGATGCCGTCGGCGGGCTTGAGCGGCTTGCTGATGTTCAGGTTGCGGATGACGACGTTCGTCGCCTTCTTCAGGCGCAGCCCCCCGCCCGTGAACCCGGACGCCGAACCGACGCCCAGGACCGTGGTGTTGGATCCGATGTCGACCTGACCGCTCAGCGAGATCAGACCGTTGACCTTGACGACCTTCGCCGCGCTGCCGGTCACCGCCGTCTTGAAGGCGTCCAGGGTGGAGACGGTGACCGCGGTCGCGCTGCCGCCGCCGGTCGTGCCGGCGCCGAAGCCGATCGGCGCGCTGTCGGCGGCGCCCGCCGACTGGGGGAGGGCGAGGACCGCCGCCGTGGCGAGGGCGGCGGCCGCCGCCACCGGAGCGGACCTTCGTGCGTGGAGGTGTGGGGGGCCTGTACGCATGCGGGTGCGTCCCTTCGGGGGAGGGGGGTGAATCACGTGATTCAGGTGTTTCATGCGCGGGTTATGGACATGAACGATGTTCGCCATGTTGAACGCTCTGCACGGGCGGTGCGGCCCTTTGTGGGGGATCAGATGAGCGGCTCGGTCACACTGCTGAACGGAACGTAGGGGGTAAGCGCTTTCTAGTCAACGCCTCGCGCAGAACGCATTCGGCCGCCCGGTCGGCGTCGACCCGCCCGCAAGGGCTTCCGGAGAGTTGGCGTGGGAGCGCTTCCATGACGGGCATGCGCATGCCACCATGCGATGCGGACGCTTCCCTTCATGCGCGCTGACACCTACTGACATGTACTGACACGTCAGGTACGGACCCGGACCGACACGCACGGACGAGAGGGGCGAGTCGAGGCCGACTCCACGCACGCGTACGTTCGCCGCCGGGGCGAGCCCGGGACACACCGGCCTCGCCGACCGACTGCACCCGACTCCCCTTGGGGCTGGGCCTGCCGGCCCGGACGAACGCCGCCTGCCCAGGCGCGCCCGTTCCCGCTCCGCACCACGCTTCGACGTACCCCGAGCCGCTACCAGAATGGGGCAATCACGTGATCCGCTCACCCGGGCGAACGCTGCGTTCCTCAATGGGCGCACTGCTTCTGCTCCTCGCCGCCGGCCTGCTCGCGGCACCTGCCGCGCCTGCCGCGTCCGCCGCGCCGGCCGCGTCCGCGCGGACGGCGGCCACCGCGGCCGTGCCCGCCGCCACCCTCACCGAGGTCACCGGCTTCGGCGCCAACCCCAGCAACCTGCGCATGTACGTGTATGTGCCGTCCAACGTGACGGCCCACCCGGCGGTTCTGGTGGCCGCGCACTGGTGCACCGGCTCGGGCCCCGACATGTACAACGGCACCGAGTACGACACGCTGGCCGACCGGTACGGGTACATCGTGATCTACCCGTCCGTCACCCGCAGCAGCAAGTGCTTCGACGTCTCCTCGCCGCAGGCGCTGAAGCGAGGGGGCGGCAGCGACCCGGTCGGGATCAAGTCCATGGTCGACTGGGTGACCGCCAACTACGCCGCCGACACCGGCCGCGTCTACGCCACCGGCAACTCGTCCGGCGCGATGATGACCAACGTCCTGCTCGGCGACTACCCCGACGTGTTCGCCGCCGGCGCCGCGTTCGCGGGCGTCCCGTTCGGCTGCTTCGCCACCACCGACGGCTCCGAGTGGAACAGCGCCTGCTCCGGCGGCACGGTGATCCACACCCCGCAGGAATGGGGCGATCTCGTCCGCGCCGCCTACCCCGGCCACACCGGACCCCGGCCGCGCATGCAGCTGTGGCACGGCACCGAGGACGACGTGCTGCGCTACCCCAACTTCGGGGAGGAGATCAAGCAGTGGACCAATGTGCAGGGAGTGAGTCAGACCCCGTCCGCCACCGACTCGCCCGTCTCGAACTGGACCCGCACCCGCTACGGCAGCACGGGTGACCAGGCACCCGTGGAGGCCGTCAGCCTGCAGGGCGTCGGCCACAACGTGGACATGACCGGCCTGGCGGCCCGCGTGCTCACGTTCTTCGGCCTGGACAGCGCGGGCCCCGCCCCGCAGCCCCAGCCCGGCGGCTGCAAGGTGACGGCGACGACCAACGCCTGGACCACCGGTCTGACCGCCTCCGTGACCCTCACCAACACCGGCGCCACCCCGGTCAACGGCTGGCAGCTCGGCTTCACCCTGCCCACCGGGCAGACCATCACCAACGGCTGGGGAGCCACCTACGCCCCGGTGTCCGCAGCGGTGACGGCGACCAACGCGACCTGGAACGGCGTCATCGCCCCCAACGCGAGCGTCACCATCGGCTACCAGGCCAACCACACGGGCAACAGCGCCGCGCCCGGGTCCTTCACGCTCAACGGGACTGTATGCACGGCGAGTTGAGGCTCGACGAGCGTACGGGGGCGGTTCGCGAAGGAGCCGCCCCCGCGCAGCCGGCAGGCCTAGGGGGCTTCTGATGGATCTCCGCGGCGTCGCGACGCCCGGCACGCACTCTCGCCGCACCGGGCGAAAGCCCTAGTAGCTCCGCTACGAGG
>NZ_JBFAKW010000050.1:0-65536 GCF_040655955.1 Streptomyces sp. NPDC050263
GACAAGGTCATCAAGACCATGAAGGAAACGGGCGCCGACATGAGCGTCAAGTACAAGGAGACGGCCCGGGGCGGGCTGGCGGTCAACATCATCGAGTGCTAGGGAAAACAGGCCTTCCCTGATCACGAGGCGGAATATCCCCGGGACCGGCTCGGCGCAGGGGCCTCCGACGAAGGGGTAGGCGTTCACGGCGGCGACGATCCGGCCGTCCCGGACGCGAGCTGCGGCTGCCATGGTGTGGCCGCGACAGGCGCCGCCTCTCGTCGTCATCGATCTCGCGGACGCGTACTCGTTCCGCCACCCCAGCCTGACGACACCACGCCGCTCGACGGGCGGGGCTTTACGACCGATCCGGTGAAATGCAGCGACATGCCGCAAGATCGACACTCTCCGTGTCTACATAAGTACTATCAGTGACATCATCGGTCGATCTGACTGCCCTGCAGCGGATCGGCACCCGGAGGCTGAAGTGGGAACGCTGAGCAGGCTGGAACAGCGCTTCGAGGCTCTAGTCAACGACACCTTCGCCAAGATCTTCAGATCCGCCGTGCAGCCCCTGGAGTTCGCCGGCGCGCTCCGGCGCGAGTGCGACGTCAACGCCAGGATCTGGATGCAGGGCTGCACCATCGCACCCAACGGTTTCGTCGTCGAACTCAGTCCGGGCGACCACGAGGCCTACGGCGCATGCCTGGTCATGCTCGGCGAAGAGCTGGTCGAGAAGGTGCGCGCACATGCCGAGGAACAGCAGTACTCGTTCGTAGGTCCGTTGAAGGTTCAGCTACAGCGGACGGAGAACTTGAAGGCCGGGCAGTATCGCGTGCGCAGCCGCCTCGAGGTGCCGCCCGAGGTCCAGCACGCCCTGGAAGTCGACCAGCGGTACCGCGCCACGTACGCGACGGCGGTCGGGCTGGGCGGCGGCGCCCGGACCCGGCAACCGCCGCCGCATGTCCTGCGGGGCGACAAGCGGGCACTGACCCCTGCTCAGTTTATATCGATGGGGCTTTCCTTCAGCGAAAACGGCAGCTTGGTCCGCGCCGCCCCGCCGAGCGCTCTCGCCGCGCCACCGCGGCCGCTCCGCCCCATCGAGCCCGTGACGGACCGCCCGGGCGTCGTCGTCCTGTCTCGGTCCGGTCACGCGGTGCGTGCCCCCGCTGCCGGGCAGGGCGGGCGTCCGGCGCTCGAGCCCGCAGGAGTGGTACCGGGCGTAAAGCCTGCCCGCCGCCACGCCGTCGACTCCGTGCCCGAGGGGCCCATCATCTCGTCGAAAGGACAGAACATGACGAACGATCGCGACACGTACACCGACGATCGTGCACCCGGCAGGGGCAGGGAGCTCTCCGACGGGCTCGTTCCCACGCCGCCGGACCCGCACGTCGCCGACGGGCCCCAGGCCGCCGTGCCGACGGAGCCGTTGACCAGCCCGCGGGCGGCCAACGAGACCGTGCCGCAGGGCGGGCCGGCGGAGAATCACTCCCCGGCGCCTGCGGGGAACTTCGGCGCAGTACCCCTTGCGGTTCCCTATGACAGGGGAGCGCCGGCGACCCGGGTCGCCGGCGGACCACCGCCCTACGCTCGCCCGCCGGCGCACCACACTCCGGCACAATGGCTGGAGCCGGACTGGAACGGCCGCGGGACACTGGGGCACAGTGCGACTGTCGAGCTCTCCTCCGACCGCCTGCTGCGCGGCCGACCCAGCGGCCGACGAATCCTCAGCCGGTTGCGCGTCGGCGGCAAGACCGCCGAACGAGAGCGCCAGCAGAAGTTGGCCATCCTCCGCACGCCGGTGATGCAGTGCCACAAGATCGCCGTCATCAGCCTCAAGGGCGGAGTCGGCAAGACGACCACCACGACCGCCCTGGGCGCGACTCTCGCCACCCAGCGGCAGGACCGGGTCGTCGCGATCGACGCCAATCCGGACGCAGGCACCCTCAGCCGCCGTGTCCGTCGCGAAACCGGCGCGACCATCCGCGACCTCGTAGCCGAAATCCCGAACCTCACCAACTACATGTCCGTACGGCGCTTCACCTCCCAATCCCCGAGCGGCCTCGAGGTCCTGGCCAATGAGGTGGACCCCGCTCTCTCGACGGCGTTCAACGACGAGGACTACCGACAGGTCGTCAGCTGCCTGGGACAGCACTACCCGATCATCCTCACCGACTCCGGCACCGGCCTGCTGCACAGCGCGATGCGGGGCATCCTGGATTTCGCCGATCAACTGATCGTGGTCGCCACGCCCAGCGTGGACGGCGCGACCAGCGCCAGTACCACCCTGGACTGGCTCATTGCGCACCAGTACGAGGACCTCGTCAGCCGGAGTATCACCGTGGTGTCCGAGGCGCGCCGTAAGAGCAAGGTGGTGAAGGTGAACGAGGTCGTGCAGCATTTCCGTGCCCGTTGCCGGGGTGTGGTGATGATCCCGTTCGACGAGCACCTCGCGACGGGCTCGGAGGTCGATCTGGAGCAGATGAAGGCGCGGACCCGCGAGGCCTACTTCGACCTGGCGACGCTGGTGGCCGCGGACTTCCCTCGCACCCAGCCCGATGCCGTGAGCTGGGCGGCCTCCTACCCTCACTCGGGATACAACGCGCCCAGCTATTTCGCCGCTCCTGCACGGGCGTGATCTGTCACCGGAGCCGATCTGCCGGCTGATTTCGAGGCGTCGGCCCTGGAGGACCCGGCGGTGGGAGGAGACGCTGACGCGGTTGCGGAACCACCCTGCCGTACGAGCCCGACACGAGAGGCCCCGGATCCGTCCGGGGCCTCTCGCCAGGCAGCACCCTGCCTCCGGGACGTACGGCGCTGGTTCGGCAGAATGCAGCCGTGCGCGCAGGCAGCGTCCGGCCCTCGACGGTCGGTACAGTCCCCGAGGTGACTCAAGGCGAGCCCGCTCGTGCCGAATCCACAGGTCGAACATCGAGTGCCGAGGGAGCTTCCCCCGAAATGAGCAGGTCCGTCGTCAGTGCCGTCAGCAGTAACGGCACGTACTCCTTCACCAAGCCCAACCGTGCGAGCGTCACGCTGGTCGCCGGGCTCGGGGTGGAGGGGGATGTGCATGCCGGGGCCACGGTGAAGCATCGGTTCCGGATGGAGAAGGATCCCTCGCAGCCGAATCTGCGGCAGGTGCACCTCATCCACGAGGAGCTCTTCGAGGAGGTGCGTGCGGCCGGGTTCGAGGTGGCCGCCGGGCAGCTCGGCGAGAACGTGACCACCCGGGGGCTCGATCTGCTCGCGCTGCCCGTCGGGGCGCGACTGCGGCTCGGGGCCGAGGCCGTGGTCGAGGTGACCGGGCTGCGCAACCCCTGCGCCCAGATCGACGGCTTCCGGAAGGGGCTCATGAAGCAGGTCGTCGGACGCGGACCGGACGGCCGTCCGGCGTTCAAGTCCGGGATCATGAGCGTCGTGCTCAGCGGGGGCGTGGTGCGGCCCGGGGACTCGATCACCGTCGAGCTGCCGGACGGGCCGCACCTGCCCCTCGCGATCGTCTGACCGGTCCGGACCGGACCGGACCGGACCGGGACAGGACCGGACCAGGAGCAGTCCTAGCCGCGGAACGTCGCCGGGCGTTCCGGGCTCGCCTCGGTCAGGGCCTTGGCGACCGCTTCCGTGCCGGCTCGCAGGCCGTAGACGGGGGTGTCGGGCTGCTGGCGCCAGGAGTCGGCTATGCCGCCCGTGTCGACGGTGTCGAAGCCGAGCTCGTCGATCAGGGCGCGCACCTTCGCCTTCGCCGGCTCGTCGCCGGCCACCGGGAGCGCCATGCGGTCGGGGTCGCCGGCCGGGAGCGGGCGGTCCAGGATGTCCTGGGCGTAGGTGCCGTTGAACGCCTTGACGACCGGGTGGCCGATCTGACGTTCCGTCCAGCCGCTCTCGGTGAGGCCCTCGTCCTCGATCGCCGCGATCCGGCCGTCGCGCTGCTGCGGGTAGTAGTTGTTGGTGTCGATGACGGCCACGTCGGCGGCCGCGCCGTCCAGGATGCCGGACGGCAGGTTCGGGACCGCCTTCACCGGGATCGTGATCACCACGACCTCCGCGCCCTTCGCCGCCTCCTCGACGGCGACGGGGGTCGCCCCCGTCTCCTCGGCGAGTTCCGTGAGCGTCTGCGGGCCGCGGGAGTTCGCGACGGAGACGTCGTGGCCGAGGGCGGTGAGGCGCCGGGTGAGGTTGCCGCCGATGTTGCCCGCGCCGATGATGCCGATCTTCATGACTGGCCCTGCTTTCCGGAGTCGCACGTCGGAATCAATGCGTGTGCATGCTTCTGAGTGGGCTCAACCGGAGGGCTTCGCCGGTTATTCCGGTGCGGCGAACGGATCCTCCAGCTCCGCCGTCAGTACGGCCGCCACGGTCTCCGCGCCCCCTCCGCGACCGCCCGGACGAGCGCCTCGTGGGCCGCGTCGGCCGTGTCGGGATCCTCCTCGCGCAGCCCGGCCAGGGCCAGGAGGTCGACCAGGCCCGCCGTCATCCGGGTCAACTCCCCGTGCGTTGGTCGCCCGTGCCCATGGGGGTACCTCCCGGGTCGAGCGAAGCCGAGAGCTGGGGGAGCCGGAGCCTCGGCTGCCGCTTCTGGACGAACCGGCGACCGGTCTGGACCTGCCCGGCCGCGAACGCCTGATCGACGCGCTGGACACCCTGCGCCGGGCGCATCCCCGGCCGACGCCGCCGGGCCTGAGGAGCCCGGCACACGGAAGGAAGCCGGGCATGCGGAAGCCGGTGCATGCGGAAGGGGCGCCCCGCGTCAGCGGGGCGCCCCTTTTCCGCGCGTCTCACTTGTTCAGGTAGGCCCAGAACTCGTCGAACGAGAGAACCTTGTCCCCGTTGAGGTCACGGCTCTTGATGAGGACCTCGGCGACCGCCTCGGTGACGTTCCAGTCGCCCTCCTGGGCGAGGGCGGTCTTGAACTCGGCCGCGGTGATGAATCCGTCACCGTCCGTGTCGATCCGCTGGAACTGCTTGCGCGCTTCTTCGATGTCGGCCACCGATCCGCCCCTTTTTCTTTTTCTTGTCCCGCTGTCGTACTGACGCAGGTCAGATTAACCGGCCGCCCGAGCGGCGAGTGCGGCGACCACCCAGGCGAACTCCTCCTCGTGGGCCTCGAGCGGGATGCCCTTGAGGACGGCCATCAGCTCCCGGTAACGGGCCAGGCGCACATTGTGGGTCGCCTTCATGCGTTCCAGGACGGCGACGCGGTCGGCCTTGCCGAGCAGGTTGTCGAGGATCTCGTCCGCCTCCCGGGACTCGGGGGCGATCCCCTGTTCGAGGGCCTCGCCCACCAGCTCGACCAGCCGCTTGAAGAACCACATCGACGCCCCGCGCGGGGTTTCGTGCGCCCGGTCGGCGGAGTTGAACTCGGCCGCCTGCCGCATCTGCACCCGGAATTCCGGGTCCTGCACCATTTCGGCCAGCTCCACCCAGGCATCCACCTGCTCGGGCGTCGGGTCCTCCGGCAGGTCCAGCGCACTCGCGCGCATCCGCTCCCGGATGTCCGGGTCCGCCAGGTCGAGCCCGTGGAACATCTCGTCCACGAACTCCTGGAGAATCCGTCTCCGCTCCCCCGCCGAAAGCCTCGCCAGCTTGTTCATCAAGGTCATCTCCTCTGCGGTCGAACCGCGTCGCGTCACGGACGACAGCACCGCACGAGTCACCCGCAGCGAGCTGATCTGCGCGTCCAGCGCGGTCACATGCGCCGCCGCGACCTCCGCGACCGTCCGTTCCCCGGCCAGCACCCGGCGCGCGTCGGCCAGGCCGAGGCCCAGCTCGCGCAGGGTGCGGATGAGCTCCAGCCGGGCGGCGGACTCGGCGCCGTAGAGGCGGTAGCCGCCGGCCGACCGGGTCACCGGGGTCAGGACGCCCTCGTCGGACCAGTAGCGGATGGTGCGCACGGACAGTCCGGTGGCGCGGGCCAGTTCGCCGATGGTGAGAAGTCGGGTGCCGTCGTCGATCATGTCTGGGAGTCTGGGCCTTCCAGTGGGTGGAGACTCAAGGAGCGCGGAGGCGTCGATGGCGGTGGAGACCTTGCGAACCATTCTCGACGCGGCCGCCCGCGGCGACTTCCCGCCCTCCGACGGCCGGACGACGATCGTCCCCCAGCCCTCCCACCGGGACGCGGGAGTCCTCGCCTTCACCGCGCACGCCGTGGTGTTCACGGACGAGGACCCGGACTGGGTGCACGCGGCGCTGCGCGCCGTGGACTGCGACGCGTTGGCCGCGCCCATGAACCCGCGGTTCCTGGCGGCGTTCCTGGAGCGGACCGGGCGCAGGTCCGAGACCGTCGACGCGATGCTGGTCGGCGCTCCGCTGCCCGGTGAGCCGCCGCTCGCGCTGAAGGAGGTCGAGGACGCCGGTCACCCGCGCGTCGGCTACGCCCGCCGGCGGCGCGACGAGGTACGGGCGTGGGAGGCGGACGGCGGGGTGCTGGTGACGGGGCGCGGGATCGCCGGGCGGCTGGAGGTCTCGGTCGAGGTCGACGAGGGGGCCCGGCGCCGGGGGCTGGGCCGGGCCCTGGTGACGGCGGCCCGCCAGCTGGTCACGGAGCCGCTGTGGGCCCAGGTCGCGCCGGGGAACGCCCGCAGCATGCGGACGTTCCAGGCCGCCGGTTACCGTCCCGTGGGCGCGGAGGCGCTCTTCATCGCGGCCTAGGGCTTCTGATGGATCTCCGCGGCGTCGCGGCGTTCGGCACGCACTCTCGCCGCACCGGGCGAGAGCACGCACCGAACGCCGCTCCTTCTCCCACGGAGATCCATCAGAAGCCCCCTAGCGGAAGATGCCCGTGTGGCCGAGGGAGTAGCGGCCGGGCTGAGGGTAGACGGCGAGGCCGTGCGGGCCGCTGCCGACCTTGATGCGGGCGAGCTGGCGGCCGGTGGCGGTGTCGATGGCGTACACCTCGGAGTTGTACCGCCCGGACAGCCACAGGACCTTGCCGTCCGCGGAGACGCCGCCCATGTCCGGGCTGCCGCCCTGCGGGAGTCGCCACTTCTTCGTGAGCCGGTTCTCGTGGAAGTCGAAGACGGAGACGGTTCCCTCGCCGCGGTTGGAGATGTACATCTCGCGGGAGTCGCGGCCGATGTACAGCCCGTGGCAGCCCTTGCCGGTGTGCAGGAACTCCGGCTCGCCGAAGGTGTCGCCGTCGACGATCCACATCCCGTGGGCCATCATGTCGGCGATGTAGAACCGCTTCCCGTCGGGCGAGACCTTCACGTCCTGCGGCATGGCTCCCTTGAACGGCAGTTTCCGCTGGGCGACGACCTTCATCTGCTCGGTGTCGACCTTCAGCAGCTCGCCGCTGAACTCGCAGGACACGATGAAGTACCTCCCGTCGAGCGAGAAGTCGGCGTGGTTGACGCCATAGCAGGTGACCGGTTCGGTCTTGATCCGCTTCATGGTGTGCGGGTCGCGGAAGACGAGCTCGCGGTCGAGGGAGGCCATGACGACGGCGTACTTGCCGTTGGGCGTGAAGTAGAGGTTGTACGGGTCGTGCACCTCGACCGACCGGCCCGCCTTGCCGGTCTTCGGGTCGATGGGGGTGAGGGTGTGCCCGCGGTTGTTGTTGACCCACAGGGTCTTCAAGTCCCAGGAGGGGACGACGTGTTGGGGCTGGCGGCCGACGTGGACGGTCTCGATCACCTGGTACGTCTTCGGGTCGATGACCGAGACGGAGTCGGACTCGGTGTTGGGCACGTAGACCCGGGACGGGAAGTCCTTGACGACCGGGGAGAGCCTGTTCGGGCGGTCGGCGGCGTAGACGTCCTTCGGGTCCAGCACCGGCGGCATGCCGGGCAGGCCGTCGACGAGCGGTTTCACCGGCTTCTTCACCGGCGCCGGGGCCGCCGCCCGGGTGGCCCGCTCCGAGCCGTCCTTGGTCGCGCCGTCCCCCTCGGTGCCGCAGGCGGCGAGGGCGGCGAGGGCGGCGAAAGCGACGACGGCCGGCAGGGCGCTCTTCGCGAGGTTTCGGTGCATCAGCCGATCAGCTCCGTGGTGGTGACCGCGTGCAGTCCGCGGCGGGCGAGTTCGTCCAGGACGGCCGGAAGCGCGGCGACCGTGTCCGCGTACCCGAAGTGCAGGCTCACGACGGACCCGCCCCGGACCTCGCCGAGGATGTTCCGGGCGACGGCGGGAGCGCCGGGCGAGGTGAAGTCGAGGGAGTCGACGTCGTAGGAGAGGACGTGCGGGTAGCCGGCGCGGCGGGCGAGCGCCTCGACGAGCGGGGAGGCGCGGACGGCGCGGGAGGGGCGGAACCAGGTGCCGATGGACCCGGTGAGCCTGCGCAGCCGCTCGGCGCAGCCGGCGATCTCGGCCGCCGCCTCCGCCTCGGGCATGGCGTTGACGTCCAGGTGACGCTGGGTGTGGTTGCCGAGGTCGTGGCCGCCGTCCAGGATCCGGCGGGCGAGGTCGGGATGTTCGTCGAGCCAGCTCCCGACGGCGAGCACGGTGACCCGGGCGCCGTGCCGCTCGGCTTCGGCGAGCAGGGCGCGGGCGACGGAGGGTTCCCCCTGCCCGTGGAAGGTGAGCGCGACCCGGGGACGGTCCCGGGGGCCGTGGCTGATCTGGGCGGGCTGCCGGGGGAAGGCGCGGGGGCCGGGGGCCGCGCCGACGGAGGGGGCGCGGGAGGTGGGGGCGCGCGGGGCGACGGCGCCCGAAGGGAGGCCGGACGAAGAGCACGCGCCCGCGAACGCACCCCCGACGACGAGCCCGGTGCCCGCCCGCAGCACGGAACGACGGTCGGATGTGGTCACCCGCACCATTTAAAGGGGGATATGCACCATTTCCGGCGATTGACGCAAGCCGGGAGCATTTCGCGGCCAGGGCCTGCCCGGCCGAACACCCCGCGTCTGCCGCATGACCGGCCGGGCAGGTCCTAGCGGTCGGCGACCCGCATCTCGAACCAGGTCGTCTTGCCCCGGGGGAGCAGGTCCACGCCCCAGCGGTCGGAGAGCTTGTCGACGAGGAACAGGCCGCGGCCGCTGACGTCCAGCTCCTGGACCGGCATCAGACAGGGCAGGCCGCGGGACGGGTCGCGGACCTCGACGCGGATCCAGCCGCGGCGGCGGCGCATGCGGAGACCGAAGACACGGGCGCCGGTGTGCCGTACCGCGTTGCCGACGAGTTCGGACACGAGGAGGACCGCGTCCTCCGTCATCTTGGGGGTCAGCCCCCATTGCCTCAGGACGACGACCTGGGCCAGCCGGCGGGCGGTCGCGGCGGACTCGGGGCGGGACGGCAGCGGAACCTCGCCCTCCGTCGGATTGCCGAACAACTCCAGCGCCTTGAGCGCCCGTTCGTCCTCGACCGCGGGCGACCAGCGCGCCGCGGTCGCACGGCTCGGTCCCCGCGGCTGTTCGATGCCCTCCAGCCCCGCCATGCCCCCATCATGGCCGCCCAGCACGCCCTCCGGGGCCGTTCCGACGGAATACGCCCGGCGGAATCAACCGTTCCGGATGATGCGATCGGCATATGCCAGTGGCAGCACAAAGTCTGACGAACCCGCGCCGACCTGCGATGACGGCACGCCCCAAGGCAATCGACGGGCTCCCTCGACAAGGCAGACTCAAGGCCGCCTTAGGGTTCTGATAAACCGCCCCATCGAGGGACCAGGGCGGGACCCCGGTGAGACATCCCGTCAATTGCAAGTGATTCCGGGGAGTTCGAAGGAGACGTCACTCACAGGACACAGCAGGCGCGGGCTCACAGGAACTTGGCCTTGCCCGGCCCTTCCGCCACGAAACTGCGCATGCCGATCTCGCGGTCGGGGGTCGCGAACAGGCTCGCGAACCAGCCGCGTTCGACCGCCAGGCCGGTGTCGAGATCCGTCTCCAGACCGGTGTCGATCGACTCCTTCGCGGCGCGCAGCGCGAGCGCCGGGCCCTGCGCGAGCTTCGCCGCCCAGGCATGCGCCTCGGTGTACACGTCGGCGGCCGGGACGACCCGGTCCACCAGACCCAGGGCGAGCGCCTCGTCGGCCTTCACCATCCGGCCCGTGAAGATGAGGTCCTTGGCCTTGGAGGGGCCGATCAGCCGGGCCAGCCGCTGGGTGCCGCCGGCGCCGGGGATCAACCCGAGCAGGATCTCCGGCTGGCCCAGCTTGGCGTTGTCCCCGGCGATGCGGAAGTCCGCGCACAGCGCGAGCTCGCAGCCGCCGCCCAGCGCGTACCCGGTGACGGCCGCGACGACCGGCTTGGGGATCCGCGCCACGGCCGTGAAGGAGTCCTGCAGGGCGCGGGCGCGCAGGACCATCGCGGTGTGGTCCATCTCCTGCATCTCCTTGATGTCCGCGCCCGCCGCGAACACCTTCTCGCCGCCGTACACGACGACCGCGCGGACGTCGTCCCGCCGGGTCGCCTCCTCGGCGAGCTCCTTGAGACGGTCCTGCGTGGCGATGTCCAGCGCGTTCATGGGCGGCCGGTCGAGGCGGAGCGTGCCGACGCCTTCGGCGACTTCGAGATTCACGGTCATGGCAGCAGGTTAACGGGGGCTAACGGCGGCGGCCCGGTGCCGTGCGTCACAGGACGCACGGCACCGGGCCGCTCAAGAAGCCCGCTTCGGAAGAGTGCTACTTCTTCCACTCCGCCCAGGAGATGTTCCAGCCGTTGAGGCCGTTGGACGGGTCGACCGTCGGGTCGGTGGAGTTCTTCACGGTCACGACGTCGCCGACCATCGAGTGGTTGAAGAACCACGCGGCGGCGATGGAGCTGTCGTAGCCGCCGCGCACGTCCCGCAGGCCGATGCAGCCGTGGCTGGCGTTGTAGTTGCCGAAGGCGTCGCCGCCCCAGTAGTTGCCGTGCACGAAGGTGCCCGAGTTGGTCAGCCGCATGGCGTGCGGGACGTCCTTGATGTCGTACTCGCCGTCGTAGCCGACCGTGTCGCCGTTCATCCGGGTCACGGTGAACTTCTCGCTGATGACCATCTGGCCGTTCCAGGTCGCGTAGCCGGGCTTGCCGGTGGTGACCGGGATGGTCTTGACGACCTTGCCCTCCTGCATGACCTGCATCGTGTGCTTCTTGGCGTCCACGACGGACACCTGGTCGCGGCCGATGGTGAAGGACACGGTCTTGGTCTGCTCGCCGTAGACGCCCTTGCGGCCCTCGACGCCGTCGAGGTTGAGCGAGACCGTCACCTTGGTGCCGGCCTTCCAGTACTTCTCGGGACGGAAGTCCAGCCGGTCGTTGCCGAACCAGTGACCCTCGACCTCGACGGCCGGCACGGTCTTGATGGTGATGGCCTTCTCGACGTCGGCCGGCTTGGTGATGCCGCGCGTGAAGTTCACCGAGAACGGCATGCCCACGCCGACCGTCGAACCGTCCTCCGGCGTGAAGTTGCCGATGAAGGTGTTCTTCGGGCTCAGCGTGGTGAAGGAGGAGTCCTCGGCGGCCGTGCGGCCCGCGGAGTCCTTGGCGACCGCGTGCACCTGGTACGCGGTGGACGCGGCCAGGTGCGTGGCGGGCGTCCAGCCGACGCCGTCGGCCGAGATCGTGCCGTCGATCTTCTTGCCCTTGGCGTCCTGGACGGTGACCTCGGTCAGCTTGCCCTTGGCCGCGCTGACCTTCAGGGCGCCGCTGGTGTCCACGTCCTTCGCGCCGGTCTTCGGGGCGATGGTGACGACCGCCTCCGACTGCTTGCTCTCGGCGGTCGCCGAAGCGCCCTTGCCGCCGTCGTCCTTGGCGGTGGACCCGGAGTCCGAGTCCCCGCCCCCGCCGCACGCCGTGACGGCCAGCAGCAGCCCTCCGACGATCAGCGCCAACCGCTGGTCACGGCCGCGCGAGCGCCCTCCAACCGACGCCCCCGATATCGGTCGCACGTTCAAAGTCGTTCTCCCCACTCCCCCGGGCCCTCCCCGGGCCCGCAGCGACGCGTCGCCCGCGTTCGCCGCATATTAACCACAAGGTCAGCGGCCCTGACGGGCCAAGATTGTCACCGTTCGGTCCCAAGTAGGACCGTGAATCCGGGGGGAAGGTTGCATCCGGGGAGGGGGCAGTTCACGGCTTCGGTCCCGGCGTCAGTTCACGGCGCTTCCGGCAAGCCACTCCTGCCAGTTCATGTTCCAGCCGCCGAGCCCGTTGTCGGGGGCGACCTCCTTGTCCTTGCTGTGGACGACCTCGACGACGTCCCCGACGAGACTGCGGTCGAAGAACCAGCCCGCGGGCGTGTCCGCCCCGCCCCCCTTGACGTCCCGCAGACCGACGCAGCCGTGGCTGACGTTGGCCTTGCCGAAGACGTCCTCCGCCCAGTAGTTGCCGTGCAGGAAGGTGCCTGAGCTGGTCAGGCGCATGGCGTGCGGGACGTCCGGGATGTCGTACTCGCCCTTGCCGTCGGCCTTCTTGAAGCCGACCGTGGCGCCGTTCATCCGGGTCAGCTCCAGCATCTCGGTGACCACCATCTTGCCGTTGTAGGTGGTGTTCTTCGGCGCCCCGGCCGTGATCGGCACGGTGGCCAGCAGTTCGCCGTCGCGGCGCACCTGCATGGTGTGTTTCGCCGCGTCCACCAGGGACGTCTGGCTGCGGCCGACGGTGAAGGAGAACGACTTCTGCTGGAGCCCGTAGACGCCGGGCGCCCCTTCGACGTCCCGCAGCCCGAGCGCGACCGTGACCCGGGTGCCGGGCTGCCAGTACTCCTCGGGGCGGAAGTCGAGCCGGGTGCTCCCGAACCAGTGGGGCCGGATGTCGGCCGCCGGTTCGGCGGTGACCCTGACGGCGCGTTCGACGGCCGCGCGGTCGGCGATCTCCCGGTTGAACTCCAGCGAGACGATCATCCCGGTGCCGACGGTGGAACGGTTCTCGGGGGTGACGTAGCCGATGAAGCGCTCCTTGGGGACGTAGGTGGTGAACGTGGTGTGGCGGGCCGAGCGGTTGCCCTCGCCGTCCAACGCCACGACGTCCACGGTGTAGCGGGCGGCGAGCCCGAGCCGGTCGTCGTCCGGCCGCCAGCTCAGACCGTCCGCGGCGATCCGCCCCCGGACGACGGCCTCCTGGGCGTCCTGCGACCGGACGACCTTCACCGACTCCAGCCGCCCGTCGGGCACCCGCACCCGCAACTCCTCCCCGGGCTGCACGCCCTTGGCGCCGTCCGCCGGGGCGACCCGGATGACGTCCTCGGGGGCCGGGGGTTTGCCGGCCATCCGGTCGAGCCCGCTCCGGCTGTCGCCGCCGGTGCAGCCCGCGGCCCCAGCAAGTAGTCCTGCCCATGTCATTACGGCGGCCAGTGCGACCCCCGCGCGCCGTGCGCGCCCTTGTACGTGCCTCACGGCGTGCCCAACGATCGGGCACGCCCCGGGGAAACGTGAGTGCGAGGGCCGCTCTGGGCAGAAAAGGGAGGAGGACGACGTGAGAAGGGGCCGCGGCGGGACACCGCGCGCTCTTTCCCCACGTCGTTCCATGAGCCGCGGGAGGCGAGCCGGTGTCCAGCGCAGCCGAGCAGGAGGCGGTGGCGGCAGAACGCGCCACGCCGGACATCGTCGTGAACGGTGCGCCGCGCAAGGTGCCCGGGCCGCTCGTGCGGCCGGGCGCGTCCACGCCGTTGGGGGCCCGGTTCCGGGTCGGCCCGGACGGGGTCGCGGGCACCAACTTCGCGCTGTGGGCGGGCGGAGCGGAGTCCGTCGAGCTCTGCCTGTTCGACGAGGCGGGGCGGGAGACGCGGGCCCGGCTCACCGAGCTCACACACGAGATCTGGCACGGCTTCGTGCCCGGGGTCATGCCGGGCCAGCGCTACGGCTACCGGGTGCACGGCCGCTGGGACCCGTGGACCGGGGGCCGCTGGAACCCGGCGAAGCTGCTCCTGGACCCCTACGCCCGGGCGGTGGACGGCGAGTTCCGGCTGCCGCCCGAGGTGTACGGGCATGTCCGCGACTGGCCCCAGCAGCAGGTCGCCGACACCGTCCGCGACGAACGGGACTCCGCACCGCACGTCCCGAAGGGCATCGTCGTGCACGATGACGACGACTGGGCCGACGACCGCCGGCCCAAGACCCCGTGGGCGGACTCGGTGATCTACGAGCTGCACGTCCGCGGCTTCACCCGGCTGCACCCCGGGATTCCGGAGGAACTGCGCGGCACGTACGCCGGCCTGGCGCACCCGGCGGCGATCGAGCACCTGGTGCGGCTGGGCGTGACGGCGGTCGAGCTGCTGCCCGTCCACCAGTTCGCGCACGAGGACCATCTGCTGCGCCGCGGGCTGAAGAACTACTGGGGCTACAACTCGATCGGCTACTTCGCCCCGCACGCCGCGTACGCCGCCGCCGGGACGACGGGGCAGCAGGTCGGCGAGTTCAAGCGGATGGTGCGCGCGCTGCACGCGGCCGGCATCGAGGTCGTCCTGGACGTCGTCTACAACCACACGGCGGAGGCGGGCGAGCTGGGCCCGACCCTCTCCCTGAAGGGCATCGACAACCGCGGCTACTACCGCCTCCAGTCCGACGCCCGCCGGTACGCGGACTACACGGGCTGCGGGAACACCCTGCACGTGGTCCAGCCGCACGTGCTGCGCCTGATCACCGACTCGCTGCGCTACTGGGTGACCGAGATGGGCGTCGACGGCTTCCGCTTCGACCTCGCGGCCGCCCTGGCCCGCTCCATGCACGACGTCGACATGCTCTCCCCGTTCCTGGCGGTGATCGCGCAGGACCCGGTGCTGCGCCGGGTCAAGCTGATCGCGGAGCCGTGGGACGTCGGCTCGGGCGGCTACCAGGTGGGCGCCTTCCCACCCCTGTGGACGGAGTGGAACGACCGATACCGCGACACGGTCCGCGACTTCTGGCGGCACGCGCTGCCGGACGTGCGGGAGATGGGCTACCGGCTGTCGGGCTCCAGCGACCTGTACGCGTGGGGCGGGCGGCGACCGTACGCGTCCGTCAACTTCGTCACCGCGCACGACGGCTTCACCCTGCGCGACCTGGTGTCCTACGAGCGCAAGCACAACGAGGCCAACGGCGAGGGCAACCGGGACGGCACGAACGACAACCGGTCCTGGCACGGCGGGGTCGAGGGCGAGACGTCCGACGAACGCGTACGGGCGCTGCGGCGACGGCAGTTGAGGAACCTGCTGACGACCCTGCTGCTGTCGACAGGGGTGCCGATGCTGGTCGCCGGCGACGAACTCGGGCGCACCCAGGGGGGCAACAACAACGCCTACTGCCAGGACAACGAGATCAGCTGGGTGGACTGGGGGCTGCTCGCGGACCCGGGCTGGCGGGCCCTGTACGACCTCACCGCCCGGCTCATCGCGCTGCGCCACCGCCATCCGGTGCTGCGGCGCCGCGCGTTCTTCTCCGGGCGGGCGCATTCGGCGGACGGGCTGCGGGACCTGGCCTGGTTCACGCCGCGGGGCGCGGAGATGACGGAGGACGACTGGTACGCGCCCGCGGCGACGCTGGGGATGTACCTGTCCGGGCGGGACATTCCCGGCCGGGACGAGCGGGGCGCGCCGATCACCGACGACAGCTTTCTGGCGGTGCTGCACGCGGGGGACGCCCCGGTGGACTTCGTCCTGCCGGGGCCGCCGTGGGCGGAGCGCTACGAGGTCGTCGTGGACACGTCCAGGGAGGAGCAGGCGGCGGCGCCGGAGGTGACACACCCCGCGGGGGCGGCGGTGCGGGTGCCGGGGCGGGCCGTGCTGCTGCTGCGGGTGGTGGGCTGAGGGGTCCGGGGTTCGCCGAGGCGGCGTTGCAACCTCGTGAACTCCCGCCCGGATCCCTGGTCATGCGCGGCGGCCCGCTGATCGACTGACGCACATGCCCGAGATCTCGCGCCGTGTCTTCGGTGGTCTCGTCGGCGGCGGTGCCGTGAGCGCCGTCGCCGGCCCGGCCACCGCGGCCGAAGCCGCCCCCACCGTCACCGAACGGCCGTTCAAGGCCCGCCCCACCGCCGGCGGCAGACGCCCCAACCTGCTGGTCGTCCTCGGCGACGACCTGCGCGAACAGGCCGATCTCGCCCCGGACGGACCCGAGTTGCTCGCGGAACTCAAGGCGTCCTGGGAGAAGACCGCCTCCGGCCTGCTGCCGTATCCCGCCTGAACGGGCCTCGTCCGCGAACGAGCGGTGTCACGGCCGGTCCCGGCCCAGGATCCTCCGGTCGTACGCCGTCGCCACCGCCGCCGCGCGGTCGTTGACGCCCAACTTGGCGTACAGGTGAGTGAGATGGGTCTTCACGGTGGCCTCGCTGATGAACAGTTCGCGGGCGATCTCCCGGTTGGACGTGCCCTTGGCGACCAGGGCCAGCACCTCGCGCTCGCGTGCGGAGAGGGGCTCGTTGCCGCCGGGGGCGCGGACCGCGGAGACCAGCCGGGAGGCGACCGCCGGGGAGAGGACCGTACGACCCTCCGCGGCGGCCCGCACCGCCGCGAAGAGCTCCTCGCGCGGCGCGTCCTTGAGGAGGTAGCCGGTCGCGCCCGCCTCGATCGCCGGGATGGTGTCGGAGTCGGTGTCGTACGTGGTCAGGACAAGAACCTTGGCGCGGGACCGGCGGCGGGTGAGTTCGGCGATGGCCGCCACTCCGCCGCCGCCCGGCATGCGCAGGTCCATGAGGATCACGTCGGGATCGAGCTCTGCGGCCCGGGTCAGCGCCTCCTCGCCACCGGCCCCCTCGCCGAGGACCGTGAATCCCGGCACGGAGTCGAACATGCCGCGCAGGCCGTCGCGTACGACGGGATGGTCGTCCACGATCAGGAGGCTGATCACCAGGTCATCGCTCATCGCGGACCAACGGTACGCGAGCCGACAGGGCCGTGCCGTGGCCCGGCTCGGTCTCGACGGTCAACGAGCCCGCGACGCGTTCGGCGCGGGCGCGCATGCCGTCGAGGCCGAACCCTCCGGAGGGGGTGCGGGCGGGGAGCGTGAGGGGGTCGAAGCCGCGGCCGTCGTCGCGGATGTCGAGGATCACCTCGTCGCCCAGGTAGGAGAGGGTGACGCCGACGCGGTCGGCATGGGCGTGCCGGGCGGCGTTGGACAGGGCCTCCTGGACGATCCTCAGGACGGTCGCCGAGACCTCCTCGTGGAGCTGTTCGGCGGTGCCGGTGACGGTGAACTCGGCGCGCACGCCCGTCCGGTCGCCCCATTCGGCGACCGTCTTCTTCAGGGCCTCGGGCAGTCCGTCGCTCTCCAGCGCCACCGGGGCCAGGTTGTGGACCGAGCGGCGGGCCTCGCCGAGGCTGTGCCGGGCCAGGTCCATGGCGCGGCCCACGTGCTCGCGCGCACCGGCGGGGTCGGGGGTGCTCGCGACGACCTGCAGCTGGGCGATGATGCCGGTCAGGCCCTGCGCGAGGGTGTCGTGGATCTCTGCGGCGAGGCGGCGGCGTTCGTCGGCGACGCCCGCTTCCCGCGCCTGGACGAGGAGTTGGGCGTGCAGGGCGGCGTTCTCGTCGAGGGCCTGCTGCAACGCCTTGTTGGTGCGCTCCAGTTCGGCGATGGTCTCGGCCTGGACGCGGGCGCGCTCCTGCTCCTGATCGGTGAACCGGGTGAACACGCTGACGATGCCCATGTTGACGCCGAGGACGAGGAAGAAGCCGGTCCAGGGGACCAGCCCGTGCGGCGGCATGCCGCCCACCTCGCTGCCGGCCATGGTGATCGCGGTCAGGAACAGACCGGGCAGCACCAGCCGGCGGGGCAGCTCCCAGGCGGCGGTGTAGTAGCCGGCCACGGCGTAGAAGGCGAAGAACGGGTTGAGCCAGGTCAGGACGAACCCGAGGGCCCAGCGCAGGAAGTAGAGGCAGGTACCGGTCCGGCTCGGGCCCGGCTGCCTCCGCTTCAGTCTCCCCCACCGCACCTGCAGGACGACGCCCACGGCCACGAGTACGGCCGAGGCGACGACCCCGCGCCGGTCCATGCCGACCGGGCGCGCGGAGAGTGCCGCCGCGACGACACCGGCGGCCAGCAGCGCGTACGGCCCCCAGCTGTCGAAGGAGGCCCGGGACTCCACTGGCACGGTGTTCGTCACGGCCCCAGTGTCCGGCACAGGGGCACTCACTCCCAGCGGAACCAGCGGGCCGCCGCGCCGGTCAGCAGCAGGATCCAGATCGCCAGGACGCCGAGGTGGGTCCAGCCCGGCCAGTGCCCGGCCGCCGCCTGGTTCAGGGCCTGCGCGGCCGCCCCGAAGGGGGTGTACCCGACGATCCGGGCGAGGACGTCCGGCATGGCCTGCACCGGCAGCCACACGCCCGCGCAGAACATCGACGGGAAGAACACGGCGGAGCCGATCGCGCCGGCGATCTTCGTCGTGCGGGACAGGGCCGACACCACCGATCCGAGTGCGAGGGCGACCGTGACGGCCAGCAGCAGGGCGAGGGCGTAGCCGACGGACTGTTTCGGCAGACGCACGTCGAAGCCGAGCCGCCCGACGGCGAGCACGAGCAGCGCGGACGCGAGCGAGGCCGCGCCGTAGACCAGCATCTGCGCGCGGAGCAGGGCGGACGGCCGGACGGGCGTGGCGGCCAGACGGCGCAGGATGCCGCGCTCCCGGTAGCCGGTGAGGGTCTGCGGCATGGACTGCAGGCCGCCGACGATCAGCCCGAGCAGGACGGCGACCGGGACGTAGGCGTCGATGGTGCGCAGGCCGCCCAGGTCGTCGCTGGGCTGCCGGAAGGACGGGACGGAGCCGAGGATCACCAGCAGCAGGGTGGGGAACGCCAGGATCCAGAAGAGGCCGCCGGGCTCGCGGCGGAACAGGCGGACCTCGGTGCGCAGTACGGCGGTGCTCATGCCGTTGCCTCCTTCGTCAGGTCGAGGAACGCGTCGTCGAGCGTGGCGTCCAGGACGCGGAGCTGGTGGGCGGTGATGCGGTGGCGGGCGAGGAGGGTGATGACGGCGTTGACCGTCTCGTCGGTGCCGGACAGCGAGACCCGGCCGTCCTTGTGGTCGAGGGACACGAGCCCGGGGAGCGCGTTCAGCTCACGGTCGTCCAGCTCGGCGGACGGGGTGAAGCCGATGACCGTCGCCCCCGCCGAGCGGCGGATCAGGCCGCCCGGGGTGTCCAGGGCGAGCACCCGGCCCTTGTCGATCACGGCGATCCGGTCGCACAGCCGCTGGGCCTCCTCCATGAAGTGGGTGACGAGGAGGACGGTCACGCCGCTCGCGCGGACGTCCTCGATGAGTTCCCAGGTGTCCCGGCGGGCCCTCGGGTCCAGACCGGTCGTCAGTTCGTCCAGGACGACGACGCGCGGGTCGCCGATCAGGGCGAGCGCGATGAACAGGCGCTGCTGCTGGCCGCCGGAGAGCTTCCCGAACCGGGTGGCGAGCTTCGGGGCCAGTCCGAGGCGCTCGGCCAGCGGCGCCCAGTCGAGCGGGCTCGGGTAGAAGGAGGCGTACAGCTCGAGCGCCTCGCGGACGGTGAGCTTCGGCTGGAGCTCGCTCTGCTGGAGCTGGGCGCCGAGGACGCGGGCCACGCGCGCGTGGTCGGCGACGGGGTCGAGGCCGGTGACCCGGACCCGGCCCGCGTCGGGCGCGCGCAGGCCCTCGACGCAACTGACGGTGGTGGTCTTGCCGGCGCCGTTCGGGCCGAGGATCCCGAAGATCTCGCCCTCCTCGACGGTGAAGGAGACGCCGTCGACGACCGCACGGCCGTCGTAGGACTTGCGCAGGTCGGTGACTTCGATGACGGGCATGGCACCAGCGTTCCGGCCGGCCCCGGGCCCGCACATCGGCCGGCTCGCTCGAACGGGCATCCGCCGATCGGTTGACACGGCGCTACGACCGGTCGCGGCGGCCCCTGAATTCCCCTGATAAACGCAGGTCGTAGGACCAGCGCCGGATGCCGATCGGGCCAAAACCCGGTGGGCGATGTCAGTGCCGATCCGTAGGCTCGCCCTGATGCCGACGACACGTGAGAACACCGAGGACCGGTCCACGGTGCGGACGCTGCTGCGTCTGTGGCCGTACGTACGCCCCGCGCGGGCGCGGCTGTTCGCCGCCGCGTTCGTGGCGGTCCTCGCCTCCTGTACGGGTCTGGTGATCCCGCTCGTCCTGAAGTGGATGGTGGACGGGCCGATCACCGACCGGGACCGGGGCGGGGTCTGGCTGGGCGCGCTCTGCCTGCTGCTGCTCGGCTTCGCCGAGGCCCTGCTGTTCGGCGCGAGACGCTGGCTGGTGGCGCGCCCGCTGTCGCATGTCGAGGCGGAGATGCGGGCCGCGCTGTACCGGCGGCTCCAGCGGCTGCCGGTGGCGTTCCACGACCGCTGGCCCTCGGGTCAGTTGCTGTCCCGGGCGACCGCGGATCTGGGTCTGGTCCGTATGTTCCTCGCCTTCCCGCTGACGTTCCTGCTGGTCAACAGCGTGACCATCGTCGTCGGCGTGATCATCATGCTGCTCCAGGACTGGACGCTCGGCCTGGTGATCCTCGGGCCCGCGATCCCGGTCATGGTGATGTGCGTGGTCTTCGAGCACCGGTACGCGGTCGTGGCGCGGCGTGCGCAGGACCAGGTCGGCGATCTGACGACGGTCGTCGAGGAGAGCGTCCTCGGGATCCGCATCATCAAGGGCTTCGGCCGGCACCGCACCCAGGCGCAGGCCTTCCGTGAGATCTCGAAGACCCTGCGCGGCACGGAGCTGGGCAAGGCGCGCCTCCTCGCCACGATCTGGGCCGTGATCGTGACGCTGCCGGAGGTCGCGATCGGGGCCGCGCTGGTGCTGGGCGCGGTGCAGGTCGCGGACGGCGAGCTGTCGGCGGGCACGCTGGTCGCCTTCCTGTCGACGGCGCTCGCGCTGCGCTGGCCGGTGGACTCGATCGGCTTCCTGCTCGCGATGAGCCAGGAGGCGGCCACGGCCACCGAGCGCTACTTCGAGGTGATGGACGAGGAGCCCGAGAACGAGAAGCCGGTGAACGAGGAACCGGTGAACGAGGAACCGGTGAACGAGGAACCGGTGAACGAGAAGCCGGTGAACGAGGAACCGGTGATCGAGAAGCTGGAGAAGGACAGCGTTGTCGGGGCGGACTCGGCGGCCGACGCCGGGCTCCGGTTCGACGGCGTCGTCTTCCGCTACCCGGACGCCGATCCCGCCTCCCCGCCCACCCTGGCCCGCGTCGACCTGCACATCCGGCCGGGTGAGTCGATGGCCCTGGTCGGGGCCACCGGCAGCGGGAAGACGACGCTCACCGCGCTCGTCCCCCGGCTGCACGAGGTGACCTCGGGCCGGATCACCCTCGACGGCGAGGACGTCACCGCGATGTCCCGCTCCGCGCTGCGCGCGAAGGTCGCCGTCGCCTTCGAGGAGCCCACCCTGTTCTCGGCGAGCGTCGGCGAGAACGTGCTGATGGGCACCGACGCGGAAGGCGCCGGCCGAGCCGAGCTGGAGCGGGCCCTCGCCGTCGCCCAGGCCGACTTCGTGCACGCCCTGCCGCAGGGCGCCGACACCCAGGTCGGCGAGCAGGGGCTCAGTCTCTCCGGCGGCCAGCGGCAGCGCCTCGCACTGGCCAGAGCCGTGGTCGGGCGTCCCCGTTTCCTCGTCCTGGACGACCCGCTGTCCGCGCTGGACGTGCACACCGAGGCCGCCGTGGAGGCCGCGCTGCGCCGGGTCCTCGCCGACACCACCGCGCTGATCGTCGCCCACCGCCCCTCCACCGTGCTGCTCGCCGACCGGGTGGCGCTGCTGTCCGGCGGCCGGATCACCGCCGTGGGCACCCACCAGGAGCTGCTGCGCGGCAACCCCGAGTACGCCCACCTCATGTCCGGAACCGGCCGCCAGGAGGACGACCGATGACCACCACCCCCACGACCTCCTCCCCCACCGACGACCCCACCGCCGACGCCGGCGCTGACCCCACCCCCGACGGCCCGGCGGAACTGCCCGCGCCCGCCGCCGTCGAGGACCCCTTCGACAAGGACGTCCTGCCCACCCCGCCCGGCGCCACGGGCACCCTGCTGCGCTCCCTGCTCGCCCCCATGAAGGCCCGGGTCGCCCTCACCTCGGTCCTGCTGCTGCTCCAGCAGGCGGCGGTGCAGGCCGGCCCGCTGCTGGTGGCGTACGCCATCGACCGGGCCGTTCCGGCCTTCCGGGCCGACGACCACGGGCCGCTGATCGCGGTCGGCGTCGGCTATCTGCTGTGCGCGCTGGTCTCCGGGGGCCTCCAGTACGCGTTCCTGGTCGCCGCCGCCCGCGTCAACCAGGACGTGCTGCTCGATCTGCGCGGCCGGATCTTCCGGCACGCGCAGGCGCTCAGCATCGACTTCCACGAGCGCTACACCTCGGGCCGGCTCATCTCCCGCTCCACCAACGACGTGGAGGCCCTGCGCGAGCTCCTCAACGAGGGCCTCCAGGAGCTCGTGACGGTCGTGCTGTCCTTCGCGTTCATCTCCGCGATGCTGCTCTGGCTGGACCTGGGCCTGGGCGCCGTCGCGGTGGCCTCCTTCGTGCCGCTGTATCTCCTCGTCCGGGTCTACCGGCGGCGCGCCGGGCAGGTGTTCACCGCGCGGTCGACGGCGATCGCGGCCGTGATCGTGAAGTTCGTGGAGACGATGAACGGCATCCGCCCGGTGCGCGCGTTCCGCCGGGAGGCCGTCAACGACGCCGACTTCCAGGTCCTCAACCGGCGGCACGAACGCACGAACGGCGACGCGCTGCTGGAGATGGCCCGGTACGTCGTCGGATCGCGGCTGGTCGCCAACACGGCCGTCGCGGGCATCGTCCTGTGGGGCGCCTCCCGGGTGGCGGACGGCACCCTGGAGCTGGGCGTGCTCGCGGCGGCGGTGCTGTATCTGCGGCGGCTGTACGACCCGATCGACCGGCTCGCCATGTTCCTCAACTCCTACCAGTCGGCGGCCGCCTCCCTGGAGAAGATCGCGGGGCTGCTGGCCCAGACGCCGTCGGTGCCGGAGCCGACCACCGCGCGCGAACTCCCGCCGCTGGAGGGCGAGTCGCCCGGCCGCGAGGTCGTCTTCGACGAGGTCTCGTTCGGCTACCGCACGGGCGGCGAGATCCTCCCCCTCTTCGATCTCACGCTGCCCGCCGGGCAGACGGTCGCGGTCGTCGGCTCCACCGGCGCGGGCAAGTCCACGCTGGCCAAGCTGCTGGCCCGCTTCTACGACCCCTCCGCGGGCCGGGTGCTGCTGGCCGGCGTCGATCTGCGCGAGCTGCCGGTGCCCGAACTGCGGCGCGGGGTGGTCATGGTGACGCAGGAGGCGTTCCTGTTCTCCGGCACGGTCGCCGAGAACATCGCCATCGGGCGGCCGGACGCGAGCCGGGAGGAGATCGAGCGGGCGGCGAAGGCCATCGGCGCGCACGAGTTCATCAGCGCCCTGCCCGACGGCTACGACACAGACGTCCGCAAGCGCGGCGGCCGTATCTCCGCGGGCCAGCGTCAACTGGTCGCGTTCGCACGGGCGTTGCTCGCCGACCCGGCGGTGCTGATCCTCGACGAGGCGACCAGCTCCCTCGACGTCCCCGGCGAGCGGGCCGTGCAGGCGGCGATGGCGACGGTGCTGAAGGGCCGTACGGCGGTGGTGATCGCGCACCGGCTGTCGACGGTGGAGATCGCGGACCGGGTGCTCGTCATGGAGCACGGCCGGATCGTCGAGGACGGCAGTCCGGCCGAACTCATCGCGGGCACCGGCCGGTTCGCGGATCTGCACCGGGCGTGGCGGGACAGCCTCGCGTGAGGCGGGGGGACTCGGCGGTCGACGTGCAGGGGGATCCCGGCGTCCCGGACTGCCGCAACGGCTGGGCCTACCTGGCCTGGCTGGTGCGCTGCCAGCCGTGGCGGGGAGTGGCCGGGGCGGTGCTGGCCAGCGTCTGGATGGTGCTGCTGGCGGTGTCGCCGTATCTGCTGTCGAAGGCGGTGGACGAGGGGCTGGAGCCCGGTGACACGGCCGCGCTGGTCGGCTGGACGGCCGCGCTGACGGTCGTCGGGGCGGCCAACGCCTGGGTGAGCATCATGCGGCACCGCACGATGACGCGGCTGCGGATGGACGCGTACTTCCGCACGATCAAGGTGACCGTCGCGCAGGCGGTGCGGCTGGGTGACGCGCTGCCGCGCCGGACGGGAACCGGGGAGGTCGTCACCATCGGCGTGGGCGATGTGCACACCATCGCGCAGGCGCTGACGGTGATCGGGCCCGGCGTGGGCTCGGTCGTCGTATACGTGTTCGTCGCCGGGCTGCTGCTGGCCGTCTCGCCGCTGCTGGCGGCTGTCGTGCTGCTCGGGATGCCGGTGGTCGGCGTGCTCGTCGGGCCGCTGATGGCGCGGCTGCGCGGGGCGGAGGGCGAGTACCGGGAGCGGCAGGGGATGCTCACGGCGCGGATCGGGGACCTCGCGGGCGGGCTGCGGGTGCTCAACGGGCTGGGCGGGAAGAGTCTGTTCGCGGACGGCTTCCGGCGGGACTCGGGGCGGCTGCGGGAGCAGGGCTACCGGGTGGGCTCGTCCGCCAGCTGGCTCCAGTCGCTGGGGGTGGGGCTGCCGAGGCTGTTCCTCGCGGTGGTGACCTGGCTCGCGGTCCGCGAGGCCGTCCAGGGGAAGCTGACGGTGGGCGAGCTGGTGTCGGTGTACGGCTATGTCGCCGTGCTGGTGGGCCCGGTGGCGTTCCTCGTCGACATGGGCTACCAGCTGAGCCGGGGCGTCGTCGCCGCCGACCGGGTCGTCCGGCTGCTGCGGCTCGAACCCGATCCGGACACCGGGACGGCCGAGGCGCCCGCGGAGCCGTCGGCGCTGCACGATCCGGCGTCGGGCGTGCGGGTGCCGCCGGGCCGACTGACCGCGCTGGTCGGGGCGCGCCCCGCCGAGCTGACGGCCCTGGTCGACCGGCTCGGGCGACTGGGCCCGACGGACGTCTCCTGGGGCGGGGTCCGGCTCGACGCGATCCCGCTCGCCCAGGTGCGGGCCAGGATCCTGGTCGCGGACAACGAGGCCGACCTGTTCGCCGGGCCGCTGCGCGAGGTGGTGGGCGGACGTCGTGACCCCGGCCCGGCGGAGCTGCGGGCGGCGGTGCGGGCGGCCGCCGCCGACGACATCGTGCAGGGGCTCGCGGCGGGGCTCGACGCGCCCGTGACCGCGCAGGGCCGCAGTCTGTCCGGCGGCCAGCGGCAGCGGGTCCGGCTGGTCCGGGCGCTGCTCGCCGACCCGGAGGTGCTGCTGGCAGTGGAGCCGACGTCGGCGCTGGACGCGCACACGGAGGCGGCGGTGGCCGAGCGGCTGCGGGCGGCCCGGGCCGGCCGGACCACGCTCGTGACGACGACGTCCCCGCTCGTCCTCGACCACGCGGACACGGTGCTCTACCTGGTCGACGGGAAGGTCTCGGCCACCGGACGCCATCGCGAGCTGCTCGAACGGGAGCCGGGATACCGGGAGTTGGTGGCCCGGGACGCAGAGGACGCCGAAGACGCCGAAGACGCCGAAGACGCCGAAGACAGCGAAGACGCAGAGGAGGTCGTCCGGTGACGGGGGACGGAAGGCGGCTGCCCGTCGCCGGGCCCGCCGAGGTGCGCCGGGCCGCGGGCCGGCTGGTGCGCGCCGACGGACGGGCCGTGGTCGGGGTGCTGCTGCTCAACGTGCTGGCCGCCGCCTCGGGGCTGGCCGGGCCCTGGCTGCTGGGCCGGATCATCGACGAGGTGCGCGCCGGGCGCGGGATGGGAGCGGTGAACCGGCTGGCCGCGGCGATCGCCCTGTGCGCGCTCGCCCAGCTGCTCCTGATCCGCTGGGCGCGCTACGCGGGGCACCGGTTCGGGGAGCGGACGCTGGCGCGGGTGCGGGAGGAGTACGTCGACCGGGCGCTGGCGCTGCCCGCGTCGGTCGTGGAACGGGCCGGCACCGGCGATCTGACCACGCGCGGCACCGCCGACGTGGCGGCCGTCGGCACGACTTTGCGCGACGCCGGGCCGGAGCTGCTGGTCTGCACCGTGCAGGCGCTGTTCACGCTCGCCGCGGTGTTCGTGGTCGACCCGCTGCTCGGCGCGGTCGGGGTGCTGGGGCTGACCCCGATCTGGTTCGCCCTGCGCTGGTATCTGCGCCGGGCCCGCTCGGCCTATCTCGACCAGAGCGCGGCGGACTCGGAGGTCGCCGAGTCGCTGGCCTCGACCGCCGCCGGGGCCCGGACCGTCGACGCGTTCCGGCTGGCGGAGCGGCGGACGACGGCGAGCAGGGGCGCGCTGGCGACGGCCCGCCGCACCCGCTTCCACACCCTCTACCTGCGGACGATGTTCTTCCCGGTCGTCGAGATGTCGTACTCGCTGCCGGTGGCGGGCGTGCTGCTGCTCGGCGGTGTGCTGCACGGGCGGGGCATGGTGAGTCTCGGGGCGGTGGTGGCGTCGGCGCTGTATCTGCGCCAGCTCACCGAGCCGCTCGACGAGATCCTGATCCGCGTCGAGCAACTCCAGTCCAGCAGTGCCTCGTTCGCCCGGGTCGAGGGCCTGGCGCAGGCGCCGCAGGCGGTGCCCGAGGCGTCCCCCGTCCCGGCGGACGACCGGATCGACGTGACCGGCGTGCGGTACGCCTACGAGCGGGGCGGGGAGGTGCTGCGCGGGGTCGATCTGACGGTGCGGCCCGGGGAGCGGCTCGCGGTCGTCGGTCCGTCCGGCGCGGGCAAGACCACGCTGAGCAGGCTGCTGGCGGGGGTGGACGCGCCGAGCGCGGGCACGGTGACGGTGGGCGGGGTGCCGGTCGCGGACCTCGCGCCCGAGACGCTGCGCCGGCAGGTGGTGCTGGTCACCCAGGAGCATCACGTCTTCCTGGGCACGGTCCGCGACAACCTGCTGATCGCCGAACCGGCCGCGGACGACGAGGCGTTGTGGGCGGCGCTGACCGCGGTGGGCGCCGCGGACTGGGTCCGGGAGCGGCCCGGCGGCCTCGACGCCGCGCTGGGCGGGGACGGTTGCCGTACGGACGGCTCGCAGGCCCAGCAACTCGCCCTGGCCCGGGTGGTGCTGGCCGACCCGCACACGCTGATCCTGGACGAGGCGACTGCCCTGCTGGACCCGACGACGGCCCGGCACACCGAACGCGCCCTGGCGGCCGTCCTGCGGGGCCGCACGGTCATCGCCATCGCCCACCGGCTGCACACCGCCCACGACGCGGACCGGGTCGCGGTGATGGAGGACGGCCTGCTCACCGAACTGGGCACGCACGAAGCGCTGGTGACGGGGGGCGGCAGGTACGCGGCGCTGTGGCGGACCTGGCACGGGGAATAGGCCGCGGGCATTGGTCCGTATATCGAACATGAACTCCCGGACAACGGACCGTTTCCGGCCAACTTCCTGACGCGGTCCTGACAGACAGCGCAATCCACTGCCACTCTTCCCACTGCTGGTTCACAGCAACCCCACAGCTACACCTGTTCCATGCGCACGCTGTCCATGCGCACGCTGTCCATGCGCACGCTCCACGTACCGCCTTTGTTCTGCGTACCGCCTTTGTCGTGCCCGTACGGCCCACCAGCCGTCGGGCCTCCCCCTGGCCGCGTGATCCGCGGCCGCGCAGAAGGAGTCAGTGTTGAGCAGCAGTTCCTCTCACAGACGCACCCCCCACACCCCCACCCGTCGCGTCGCGGCCGTCGCCCTCGTGGGCGTCTCGGCGCTGATCGCCGCCGCCGTGCAGTCCGGCGCCGCGACCGCGGCCCCGGTGCAGGCGCCGGCGGCCGCGGGCCAGGTGCTCCCGGGCGCCGAGTCCGTCAAGCTCACCCCCGCCCAGCGCGCCGAGCTGATACGCGCGGCCGACGCCGGCAAGACGGCGACCGCCAAGGAGCTCGGCCTGGGCGCCAAGGAGAAGCTGGTCGTCCGGGACGTCCTGAAGGACGGCGACGGCACCGTCCACACCCGCTACGAGCGCACCTACGACGGGCTGCCCGTCCTCGGCGGCGACCTGGTCGTCGAGTCCACGAAGGCCGACGCGACCGAGGCCGTCGTCAAGGCCACCGGCGCGAAGATCGCGCCGGCCACCACCGCCGCCGCCGTGCCCGCCGCCAAGGCCGAGGCGCAGGCGCTGTCCGCGGCGAAGGCCGAGAACGCCAAGAGCCCGGACGTCAACCGGGCGCCGCGCAAGGTGATCTGGGCGGCTAGCGGCACCCCGACCGTGGCGTACGAGACGGTCGTCGGCGGGTTCCAGCACGACGGCACCCCGCAGGAGCTGCACGTCGTCACCGACGCCACCACGGGCGCGAAGCTCTACGAGTGGGAGGCGATCGAGACCGGCACCGGCAACACGGTGTACAGCGGCCAGGTCGCGCTGACCACCACCCAGTCCGGGTCGACGTACAACCTCACCGACGGCGCGCGCGGCGGTCACAAGACGTACAACCTCAACCGCGGCACCTCCGGCACCGGCACGCTGTTCTCCGGGCCCGACGACATCTGGGGCAACGGCGCCGCGTCGAACCTGGAGTCGGCCGGCGCCGACGCCCACTACGGCGCCCAGCTGACCTGGGACTACTACAAGAACGTGCACGGCCGTTCGGGCATCCGCGGCGACGGCGTCGGCGCGTACTCGCGCGTGCACTACGGCAGCAACTACGTCAACGCGTTCTGGTCCGACAGCTGCTTCTGCATGACGTACGGCGACGGCTCGGGCAACGCCAACCCGCTGACGTCGATCGACGTGGCCGCGCACGAGATGACCCACGGGCTCACCTCCAACACCGCGGGTCTCAACTACAGCGGCGAGTCCGGCGGTCTGAACGAGGCGACCTCCGACATCTTCGGCTCGACCGTCGAGTTCTACGCCAACAACTCCTCCGACGTCGGTGACTACCTCATCGGCGAGGAGATCAACATCAACGGGGACGGCACCCCGCTGCGCTACATGGACAAGCCGAGCAAGGACGGCTCGTCCAAGGACAGCTGGTACTCCGGCATCGGCTCGATCGACGTGCACTACTCCTCGGGCCCGGCGAACCACTTCTTCTACCTGCTGAGCGAGGGCAGCGGCACCAAGACCATCAACGGTGTCACCTACAACTCGGCCACCTCGGACGGTCTTCCGGTCACCGGCATCGGCCGCGACAAGGCGGAGAAGATCTGGTTCCGCGCGCTGACCACGAAGTTCACGTCGACGACCAACTACGCGGCCGCCCGCACCGGCACGCTGGCGGCGACGGGTGAGCTGTACGGCACGACGAGCGCCGAGTACACGGCGGTGCAGAACGCGTGGGCGGCCATCGCGGTCGGCTCGCGGCCCGGCGGCGGGGGCGGCGGCACGGTGTTCGAGAACACCGCCGACGTATCGATTCCGGACAACGGGGCGGCGGTCACGTCGTCGATCACCGTCTCCGGACGGACGGGCAACGCCCCGTCGAGCCTCCCGGTGGCGGTCGACATCACGCACACCTACATCGGTGACCTTCAGGTGCAGCTCGTCGCGCCCGACGGCACGGCGTACACGCTGAAGGCGTACAGCACCGGTGGCAGCACGGACAACATCAACACCACGTACACGGTGAACGCCTCCTCCGAAGTCGCCAACGGCGTCTGGCAGTTGCGGGTCCAGGACAACGCGGCCCAGGACACCGGCCGGATCAACGGCTGGAGCCTGACCTTCCCGTAGGCGGCACGCGCTCGCGCGGACAGTCGCACGGGGACGCCGTCCCGGAGGTTCTTCCCCTCCAGGACGGCGTCCCCTTTTTGCCAGCCCCTTACCTACGTCCTGTTGGCCTTTTACCCAGGTCAACTCCGTTTACATTCCAGCAATGTTCATCCGGACGTCTATTTTCAGCCAACATCACTTCGGGGTCCTGACATGTACGCGCCCCAATGCCAGGCTTCCCCACAACCGCCGCACAACTTCACAGCCGTCACGGACAGCAGCCCCACGCAGTCCGGACCCCCCACATCCAAGGAGCTTGTGTGACCTCCCTCTACGCGCGTCACAAGCGCACCACTCTGGCCATCGCCACCGCCGTCGCGGCCGGAGCCCTGGTCACCACCGGCCTGACCACCGGTACCGCTGCCGCCCAGACCCCCGCGGAGTCCAGCGGCAAGTCCGTCCCGCTCGGCGCGCCGATCCAGCTGTCCGCCGCCGCCCGCACCACGCTGATCGCGCAGGAGCAGGCCGACGCGCCCGAGACCGCCCAGGCGATAGGCCTCGGCGCGCAGGAGAAGCTCGTCGTCAAGGACGTCGTCAAGGACGCCGACGGCACCGTCCACACCCGCTACGAGCGCACCTACGCGGGCCTGCCGGTCCTCGGCGGCGACCTCGTCGTCCACGAGTCCGCGACCGGCGCCGCCAAGGGCGTCACCAAGGCCAACTCGGCGACCATCAAGGTGGCCACGCTCACCCCGAAGGTCGCCTCCGCCAAGGCCGAGACCCAGGCGCTGACCGCCGCCAAGGCCGCCGGCTCCGAGGCCACCACCGCCGACCAGGCCCCCCGCAAGGTCGTCTGGGCCGGCAACGGCACCCCCGTCCTCGCCTACGAGACGATCGTCGGCGGCCTCCAGGACGACGGCACCCCGAGCGAGCTGCACGTCATCACCGACGCGGCCACCGGCAAGAAGCTCTACGAGTACCAGGGCATCGAGACCGGCACCGGCAAGAGCCTCTACTCGGGCACGGTCACCCTGTCCACGACCAAGTCGGGCTCGACGTACCAGCTGACCGACGGCACCCGCGGCAGCCACAAGACGTACAACAAGTCGCACGGCACGTCCTCCTCCGCGGGCACCCTGTTCACCGACGCGGACGACACCTGGGGCACCGGCGCGGCCTCCAGCTCCACCACGGACCAGACCGCCGCCGTCGACGCCGCCTACGGCGCGCAGACCACGTGGGACTTCTACAAGTCCACGTTCGGCCGCAGCGGCATCAAGAACAACGGCGTGGCCGCCTACTCCCGCGTCCACTACGGCAACGCGTACGTCAACGCGTTCTGGGACGACAGCTGCTTCTGCATGACCTACGGCGACGGCGACGGCAACACCCACCCGCTGACCTCGCTGGACGTGGCCGGCCACGAGATGAGCCACGGCGTCACCTCCAACACCGCGGGCCTGAACTACTCGGGCGAGTCCGGCGGCCTCAACGAGGCGACCTCCGACATCTTCGGCACCGGCGTGGAGTTCTACGCGAACAACGCGTCGGACAAGGGCGACTACCTCATCGGCGAGAAGATCGACATCAACGGCGACGGCACCCCGCTGCGCTACATGGACAAGCCGAGCAAGGACGGCGGCTCGGCGGACTCCTGGTCCTCCAGCGTCGGCAGCAAGGACGTCCACTACTCGTCCGGCGTCGCGAACCACTTCTTCTACCTCCTCTCGGAGGGCAGCGGCTCCAAGACGATCAACGGCGTGACCTACAACTCGCCGACGTCCAACGGCTCCACGGTCACCGGCATCGGCCGCGACAAGGCGCTGCAGATCTGGTACAAGGCGCTGACGACGTACTTCACGTCGACGACGAACTACAAGGCGGCCCGCACCGGCACCCTGTCGGCGGCCTCCGCCCTGTACGGCGGCACCTCCAGCACCGAGTACAAGGCGGTCGCGGCGGCCTGGTCCGCCGTCAACGTCAGCTGACTCCGTTGTAGTCGAGCGTCAGGGCGGCACCCGGGACGAAGGCATTCCCGGGTGCCGCCCTACGCTTGGCTCCCATGTCTGCCAAGGCCTTCACGTACGACGACGTCGGCGCGACCCGCGACCGCCCCGGTTTCTGCCCGCCCGGCTTCCACGCCCTCCACGTGCGCACCCGCCTCGGCGAGGGCCACGACGTCTTCCGCCGCGCCGCCGAAGCCGTCCTGACCTGGGAGATGCACCGAGGGCTGGGGGTGGGCATCGACGCGAGCGCGGACCGGGCGGCCCCGGACGTCGACGTCACCGTCACCCTGGCCGGCCTCATAAAAGCCCCCTGCCGAGTGGTCTGGACGGTGGACGAACACCGACGGGCCGGCTGGGCGTACGGCACCCTCCCCGGCCACCCCGAGTGCGGCGAGGAGGCCTTCGTGGTCCACCGCACCGGCGACGGCACGGTCTGGCTGACGGTGTCCGCGTTCAGCCGCGGCGCGAAGTGGTACGCGAGGGCCGGCGGCCCGGCGACCCGCGCCATGCAGCAGGCGTATGCGCGACGGTGCGGGGTGGTGTTGCGGGGGTTGAGCGAGGGCGACAAGTCGTAGCGGGTAGCAGGTGGCGGGCTGGGCGGTCCGGTCCTCATGCGACGCGCGGCGCCCTCCGCCGCCCGCCCACCTCGAACCACAGCAGCTTCCCGCCCCCGCGGCCCAGCGGCCAGCCGCCCCACCAGTCCGCGTACTCCTGCACGAGATACAGCCCGCGCCCGCCCTCACCGTCGACCGGAGCAGGCGGGAGCCGATCGCCAGGAGGCTTGGCGAAGGGCGCGGGAATGTACGGATGCCCGTCCCGGACACCGACCCGCAACCGCCCGCCCCCCGGGGCGGTGAGCCGCAGCGAGGCGGGCCCGTCGGTGTGCCGGTAGACGTTGGCCACCATCTCGGACGTCAACAACTCGACGACGTCCAGCACTTCACCCATCCCGTGCCCGGCGAGTGCCGCCCGCACGGTCATACGTGCGACACGTGCGGCTCTGGGGTCATGCGGCAGCCGGAGGGCGTACGTCCAGGTGTCGGGCGGGGCTACGGTGACCATGACGACCTCCGGAAGGAAGCAGGGGGAGAGGAAGGGGACTTGGACGACTCGCTCACGTCCGCGCCGAGCGGTGGCGTTGCCTGGCGGTGCGCTTCCGGCTTAGGGGTGCGGGGTGTTGAGCGGGTACGTGACCACCGTAGAGCAGATGGTTAGATAGCTCTAACTAAATTGCCAGTAAACCTCCAACCTTCACTCCTGTGAGGGACCGGAGTGCCGCGTTGCGGCCAAGAAGGAGACTCCGTGCCGCCCACCAACAGCCCCACGCTCCGCCAGCGGAGGCTGGGCGCGGAGCTGCGCAAACTCCGTGAGCGTGCCGGGCTCACGACCACCGGAGCCGCCCAACTGCTCGGCGTCAACCAAGCACGCATCAGCATGATCGAGACGGGGCGCACGCCAGTGAGCGCCGACCGCATCCGCTCCATGGCCCACGCCTACGACTGCTCCGACGAGCGGCTCATCGACTCGCTGGCTGCCATGACCGGCCGACGCACTCGCGGCTGGTGGGAGGAGTACCGCGAACACGTACCCGTGGCACTCGTCGACCTGGCCGAACTGGAGCACCACGCCACGGCACTCCGCGTGGCACTCCTCCTTCATATCCCGGCACTGCTCCAGACCACCGACCACGCCCGAGCCCTGTTCCAGGCCGTGGTCCCGCCCATGCAGCAGTACGAGATCGAACATCGCCTGACCCACCGCATGAAGCGACAGGGTGTCCTGCACAAGGAAAACCCGCCCCCGTACACGGCGGTCATTCACGAGGCGGCACTACGCATGGGCTTCGGCGGCCCGGTCGTCACACGCGGTCAGCTGAAACACCTGCTCGACATGACGGAACTACCTCACGTCACCGTCCGAGTCATCCCCTTCGACACAGACGACTTCCCGACCACGGGCCAGTCCTTCGACTTCGTGGAAGGCCCGCTCCCCCAACTCGACACGGTGCAGTTGGACTCGCACCACGGCGCATGCGAATTCCTCGACGCTGAGGCCCAGTTGGACAAGTATCGAGCCGTACTGGACCGCATGGAGTCCTGCGCCTTGGACGCCACCGCGTCACGCGACTTCATCCACCACCGCATACAGGATCTGTGAAAGGACCAACCATGCAGCCCCTCCACTGGCAGAAGTCGTCCTACAGCGGCGACGGTTCGAACTGCGTCAACATCGCCGCCGGCCCCACGGGCACGCTCCACCTCCGGGAGAGCGACGAGCCGGGGGTCATACTGACGACGACCCCGGCCCGCTTGCATGCTCTGATACGCGGCCTCAAAGAAGTTCAGGTGCGGGACACCACGCCGCAGGCCTGACTTTCTGCGGCGGCGCCCGCGACCAGCGCCGACACGGAAGCCGAGGACGTGGAAGCCACAAACCTCCTGTACCGCGATCCGGCCCTCTACGACGTGGTCCAGTCCGACAGCACGAGCGCCGAAATGTGCCAGACCCTGATCGAGCTGCACCGGCCGGACGCCCGGACCCTGATCGACTTCGGATGCGGTACCGGCCGAGATCTGGAGATCCTGGCCGAGCGCTACGAGTGCATCGGCGTGGACCTCCAGCCCGCCATGGTCGACTACGCCCACCGGGCCCGGCCGGAGCTGGACATCCGCACCGGGGACATGCGCACCGTGCGACTCGGCAAGCGCATGGACGTGGTGACCTGCATAGGCAACAGCCTCGCCTACGTGCACGACAACGAGGCGATCAGCCAGGTCTTCGCCACCTTCGCCGCCCACGCCCGGCCAGGAGCGCTGCTCGTCCTGTGCTCCCCCGTCGCCCCGATCACCCGGACCGAACAGACCACCGCCACGGTGGACACCCCGAGAGGCCCCGCCACCGTCGCCATCCGCCACACGTGGGACCTGCGGACCCAGATCAACACCATGCATCGACACTGGGCGCTCCCCTCGGGCGGCGAGGCGCAAGACGAGATTCGCAGACGCGTCCTGTTCCCGCGCGAACTGGAACGCTACGCGGAGGCCGCCGGCTTCGAGGTCCTGGACATGCTCGACAGCACAGGGACAGGGACGGGGCTTACCGCAGGGCCCCGGCGTGTGCCCGGCTCGCCCCGGGTTGGAGTGGTTGATCGCAGCAGCGGGCCCCGGAAGCAGGTGAACACGGCACCTGGGGATCATGGAGTTCTCTACGCTTCAAGATCCACGAAGGTGCCGTGTTCGTCCCTCCATCATCTCCTGTCGCTGCGCCCGCACCTCACGCACCCTGTCTGGAGGCCCTCGGTGAGGCTGCCGCGCGGGTTCAAGTCCGTTGCCTGGTCGCCGAGTTCGAGTCGGTCACCGACCCGCGAGGGGCTTGCGGGGTGCGTTGCCGGCTCTCCTCGCTGCTGGCCGTGACTTGATCCGCAGCGCACTCAAGCTCGCCGGGTACGTCAACACCGCCGCCGGACGCCGAGCCCACACCGACCGCCCCCGCGTCCTCACCCTCTACGGCATCACATGATCAAACCGGACGAGACAGGCAAACGCCGGGGCCCTGGTGACGGCCCTGTCTTCACACGCCTTCTGCTCCCCCGGGCGCAGGGACCGCCTGCACGTGTGGCCAGCCCTGGCGATTCAAGGGGCACCGAAGCGCTCAGGTCACGACCTCGCTGCCCCTGCGAGCGAGCGGGCCCACCCATCGGGACAGGAACTTTGCAGAGGGTACGGGCCAGCTGCTCCAGGTCCGGGGGATGGGAGAAGCTGAGACAGCAGGCATGTCTTCGATTGTGGTCATGCGGACTCGACACCTACATGATCACCGAAGCCGTGCCTGCATCGGCATCTGGGCTGACACGAACGTGATATGACAGCCCATCACCGGGCGATCCAACTCAACCCGCGCCCTCGCACAGTCCCTGAGGCCGCCCCGGCAGCAATCGCCGCGAGTTGGATGACAACCGTCGCAGGTAGCCATCTGATTCGTCATTTACCAAACCGCGCCTGCGTTACGAGCGCGCTGTTCTGGCGATTCGCGAGTCAGAAAAGCTCTAGACAGAACCAGTCCAGTCCATCCGAGTCGAGCTGGGGGTTTGCAAGGAAATCAGCTCCTTCAAACCCCCCTCCCCGACACGCAGCCAAACCCGGGCATAAAATTGCTGTACGTCTCTAGGTCGTGGCCACCTGAAATTGGTGTCACTCCATCTTCAGATATCCGCCCTTGAAGCCACTGTAGTCCGCCCAAACGCGATGACGCCCAGTCTCCTCAATGCCCGTCCACCACTCAAATGTCCATGTTGTCTCGGAGTGCGCATTGTCTCCAGGCTCCGCCGAGATCCATTCATCGACCGGAGTGTGGGTCAGGTCGGTACCCGCTATGTAATTTTTGTGCCATGCGGTTCCGGGGAGAACCTTAATGGTGTTCGTCCCGCGGACCCGATATGAAGTCTTGACCGTGACCTTGGTGGCCTCAAGGCCGAAATACTTAACCTTCACCCAGTGCGTAGCCCACATGTCCCTGGCCTGTGCGACCGCGGGGCTGGAGTCGCCGCTACTGGCGCTGGGGGCGCCGCCGCCACTGGCGCTGGAGTCACTGCCGCTACTGACGACGACATCGCCGCTTGCCATCACGGTGCGGGCCGGGCCTTCCCCCTCGACCGCCTTGGCGAATACGTCGAAGTACCTCCGGTCATTGATGTACTCGAGATACTTTTTCTGCTTGTCAGCAGAGAGCGCCTGGAATTTCTTAGAGAATTCAACAGCATCGACGTCTCCGGCATCCGCCTTAGCCTTGAGCCAGCCGACATACGCCTCCGGCGTCGCACTGGCGGCCGGGATGACAATAGCGGCTGCTGGCCTAACGTCAGCTGTTGCGGTACCCGGAAATCCCGCCAAGACAGCGGCGCCGACAGCCACCGTCAGCAGCCCGACCATTCCTCTTCGGTAAGAAGGCATCTCGTTCCCCCACCTTGATTCTGTTGCACTTCTGGTCTGCGACGCGCATTTCATGCAATCCCCAGCAGCGCCGCGAGACAGAATCTTTCACGCGTGGTGTCCGCTCGCAAGCAAGACACTGGTTTATTGAGTTTCATTTGAGGTTCGAGAACACGCATCTCGCCGACAGGGGGCCCGGCTCCCAGGGCCCCGGCGTGTGCCCGGCTCGCCCCGGGTTGGAGTGGTTGATCGCAGCAGCGGGCCCCGGAAGCAGGTGAACACGGCACCTGGGGATCATGGAGTTCTCTACGCTTCAAGATCACGGCGACGGCGTCACGCTCGCCTCGCGCGAGATCGGCGCGAAGACCAACGAGATCCCCGAGTTCGCACCCCTGCTCGACCAGATCGAGGACACGGATCTCGCCGGGACCGTCGTCACCGCCGATGCCCTCCACGCCCAGCGTGACCACGCCACCTATCTGCACGAACGCGGCGCCCACTGCCTGCTGACCATCAAGAACAACCAGCGGGGCCAGGCCCGTCAGCTCCATGCCCTGCCATGGAAGGACATCCCCGTGATCCACCGCGACGACGCGCGAGGACACGGCCGCCACGAGCAACGGAAAGTCCAGGTCGGACTTGTCTTCTCCGAAGACAACATCTCGGACCCAGTGGACGGTGTTTTCCACCGTCCAGTGCCCGCGAGCCCAAAGACGCGATCTCGGCCGCGTTCGCCTCTTCGGCGGTCAGGTCGGTGATGGCGTAGACGGTCTCGCCGGACCACTTCCTCGCGCCGTAGAGACGGCGACGGCGCTGGATCCAGCGCACTCAAGCTCGCCGGGTACGTCAACACCGCCGCCGAACGCCGAGCCCACACCGACCGCCCCCGCGTCCTCACCCTCTACGGCATCACATGATCAAACCGGACGAGACAGGCAAACGCCGGGGCCCTGGGAGCTGCCGAACAATAACTCCTAGATCTTGGTGAGGATTACGGGGGTGTGAGGTCGTGCCCGGCGATCTCGGCGAGCTGTTGTGCCGTGGTCACGGTGAGGGCGCCGACCGGGACCGTGTACCCGAGCGCGGTGAGCACGGGTGTGGCCTCCCGGAGGGTCGCGCCGATCCGGTTCTTGGCCAGGCCGGTTGCCTCGGCGAGTGGCGTCTGGGCCATGGACCAGCGCTTCGTGAGGAGGAAGACGACAAGCTGGTCAGCGACGGAGAGTCGTCTGCTGCCGGCGCCGGGGCCGCCGCCGGGGCGTTTGCCGGGCAGGAAGATCGGCGGGTGCTCGGCACACCAGAGTTGGTAACGGGCGGCGAGAACGTCGAAGGCGGCGGGTTCGAGTCCGGTGAGGCTGGGGTGCCGCAGCCACATGGGGAGCTTGTCGCCGGTGGGAAAGCGTCCGAACTCGACGCTGGGTGGGGACAATTCAGGAGCGAGCGGTTCAGGGCGCAGGGTGTAGTTCCACGTGCCGTGCCACTCGTGCGGCGTCAGGGGCAGGCGTTCCATGACGGTGTCGGGGACGGTGACGCCGGTGGGGTAGGCGCCGGCTGCTGGTGCTCATCGAGATGCTTCAGCAACAGCCCGAACGCATCCACCAGCTCTGCCTTCGTTCCCTCCGACACCCCCGCATCCTACGACCCAACAGCCCACAAAAACCGAAGAGTTATTGATCGGCAGGTCCCTGGCCGAACATGCCTGCAAAGGGATCCGGCTCCCCGGTCCACGGGTCGAGGCCGGAAGCACTGAGTCGCTGTTCCTCGTCGTGGTGCAGAAAGCGCGGCGACGCGTTACCCCAGAGCGTGAGACCCCCGAGGGGGCACTCATCGAACTCCGCGCCCAGAACACGGCACAAAAACTCGACCAAACCGCACGGGTAGTCACGCCAAGTCGCGTCGTCCTGGTTCCAGACCGCGACCGGCCAAGCATCCGGATCATCCCCCGTGACATGCCAGCACAGGATGTCCGCGCTGGAGTCAAGACCCCAGGCGATCACCCGATCACGGTCGGCCTCTCCCGGAGCCTTGGCTCTCCAGAGCTCCAGGGCGTTGAGGGTCTCCTCCTCCATCCCCTGGAAGGTAGGCTCTGCCCCTTCCTCGGCCCTGGACTCCGGCGGAATGAGAACCAGGTAGTCACTGATGGCCCCCGCTCCATAGCGGGCGATGAACTCCTTGTAGTCGCCAGGGAAACGTGTTCCCCAGCTCCGTTCCAGCGAGTCCCAGTCGACGGCGTCCCCGGCACCCGGGTGAGGCGGCATCAGCCGGCTGAGAAGGTCGATACACTGCGTCATTTGGTGGCTCCGGAGGCTTCAGGGCGTCGAACCGGTGGGAACAGCCCTGCCGTTGTGACCGTCCGTGAGGTACCAAGGTTCTTCCAGTTCGGTCGCCGGGGGGAGTCGCGGAATTTGAAGCATCGCCTAGGGATACCCCCAAGAGATATTCGGTCACCTGCTTCTGCGTCAACTGACCGACTAGCTGGTAAATCTCCATGCCGAAGGAGGCAGCGACAAATTTCCGAAGAGCATCCCAGAGGCAGATCAAGGCAGCCACATCACATCCCGCGGGGCGGCCCATATCGGGTTTCCGGGCGCTCGTCGGGGGTCATAGGAAGGTCTTGGAGGGTCACAGGTCCTGGATAGAAAGCGCTACTGTTTGGACCTGCCACGTCCTCGCCGATAAGCCACCGATACAACCATTCGCTGAACGTCATAGAATATTCGAAGAATTCTCCTTCGCTTTCAACGAAAAGAACTCCCCCTTCAAATCCTCCCCGGGGCGCGTAGAAAATCGTCTCCCTGCGATCGGTACTGGCGATTGGGATCAATCCATCTGGAGCCCCGAAGGCAAACTCCGAAACACCCAGTGAAATACGTGGATCCCCTTCAGCCTCCACATCGTCCCAATCGATCTGCGACCAGGCCTCGGACGTGTCACGAATCCACTCACCCAGGTTCCAGCGTCCATTCGCCGGGTGACTCAAATATAGATGACCGTTGATTTTAGCGGGAGCATAGGCGTCCAGAATCTCCTGGTAGTCCCCTGGAAGGATTACACCGAGCTCGTCGCGAAGGTCACGCCATGCCGCAGGGTTCCGATGCCGTCTTGGCGGCTCACCAAGCATGTCAAACACGCGCGCAACATAACTGTCCCCCATCACTGATCACACCCTCGGACAAGCGGAGCTACCTCGAGTGGTACCGTCCGTGGACGATCGCGTGATCACACAGCGCTTCAAAGGCGTGACCTTTACAGGAGTTCGCGAACGCATGCCAATCGATCGTGTCACCATCTGATTGCGGCACCCTAGGCAACCCTCACGGACGAGGGGCCGCGCCACGAACTCGGGTCCTCATCCTCCTGAACCCGGCACCCCTGTCGCGACCGGATCGCCGGGCTGCCATCCCGCCGAAGTCCACTCCGGAGTGGGGGACGGACGAGGCGGCGCCGGCGGAGGATTCGAGCCGCGGTTGGGATTCTGGGGAACGGAACCTGACCCGCCTGCCTCACCCCCAGCCACACCGGAACCGCTCGCCTTGCCAGAGCCACTGCCCACGTGCGCCGACGAACCCTTCGTCGCCCGCGGAGTCGACATCTTCGATGGTGACGTCTGCGGCGGTGAGGACGTGGGCGATGCGGTTGCCGAGCGAATCGCAGCAGGGCTCGACGACGCCACACCGCCCGACGCACTCGCCGACGCGGACACAGAGTTCCCAGGCGATTGTTCCCTTGCTGCCGGTTCGTCAGCACTGGTACCACCGGCAGCTGAGCATCCCAACAGGCACAGCCCAGCCAGGCTTACAGCAGCCCACGGCACCGCCGCCCGAGGAATCCGGCGTCTCTGCATCTGGGATCTCTCTTCGCTCACTTGCGTCGTTCCACTCACTCGCTGCTCTGACTCGGACGTCTGGTCAAGTTGGGGACCTGTCTACAACTGCCGTTCCACTCAGCCGTGCTCAATCACCGAACATGCCGGCATACGGATCGGGTTCGCCGGTCCACGGAGAGATTCCGGCCTTTCGGAGTCGCTGCTCCTCCTCCTTGTGCAGGAATCGGGCGGAACCGATCCCCCAGAGCGACACATCACCCAGCGGACACTCGTCGAATTCTGCACGGAACAAGCGGCACACGAATTCCACCATTCCGCACGCGTACTCGGTCCATCGCGCGTCGCCCCGGCTCCACACCACTACGGGCCACTTGTCAGGTTGGGTGTCAGTGGCCAACCAGCACAGGATGTCAGCGCTGGAATCCACTCCCCAGGCAATGAGATGCGGAGTCTCCGCTACTCCTGGATTGGCAGCCCGCCACACATCCTCAGCATTCTCTGATTCATGTTGCATGCCCAAATAGGAGGACTCGCCGCCGGGGCCAACGTGGGTCTCAGGTACCATCAACGCCAAGTAGTCATCGATGGCACCTTCGCCGTACTCGGCTATAAACTCTTTGTAGTCGCTGGGGAAGCGTGTGCCCCAACTGGCCTCGATGGCATCCCAATCCACGGTGTCACCGGCTCCCGGATGGGAGGGCATGATGCGCCTCATTTCTTCGAACCAGGGCACGAATCCATCACCTCTCGAAGGTTGTTACGGCATCGAGCCGGTCGGCACAGCAACGCCGGTGCGACTGTCCGTGACCGTGCCGAGATTCTTCATGTCCCGCCTCGGACTGTAGATCGAGTTCGGGACGGGCTGACTGAAGGAAATACCAGGGGAACCGTCGGGCATGGTACCCCGGGCCGTAATGTCGAAGGACGCCGGAACGGTCCTCGAACCCGCGTAGCGGGGCGTCACCGTGTAGTGCACCACTTGTCCGGTGTCGATGGCGTTCTTCACTTGGCTCTCGTAGGAGTACATGTGGTCCTCGATGCGCCCGTCACCCCTGACGGCGTAATTCGCCTGGCGTGAGCACGTTGCCAAATTCCGCAGATCCGTTCCCGATCCGCTGAGGGCGTCACCGAGCAGATGGCAGGCGTTGATCGACATCCTGGGGCTGAGGCCGAGGTAACCCGCGTACGCCTTGCCCCACTGATAGCCAGCAGGGGAGAACTTGCTCGTATCGGTCTTGCTTCCCTTGTGCTCGGCAAGGTAGTCGCTGTCCAGGCACGCCTCCACACCGGTGGCCCGGTTGCCGTTCGCGCTGTCGAGATCGCCAAGCACAACCCAGCCCTCACCGCCGCGACGACAGTCCCCTCGTGTACGGCTGTCTTCCCCTGTCCCATGCCCATCGGAGAGAAGCGCATTCGAAGCCAAGGCATTGAGCGGAATGAATGCAGCAATCCCAGCGAGGTCCACCATCGCTTGTGCCGTGATCGTGCCGCTGACTCCCTGTCCGGCAGCCCATAGGGCGTCCGTCCAATCCGGCGTCGGCGTGGGACGAGTGGGTGCGGTAGTGGGGTTGGGGCCGTTGTTGGGGTTCTGGTCGATCGGCGGCTTCGGGGGCGTCGTCGGGCGGGTCGTGCATGTGCCGTTGCAGCGCTCACTGACAGACGTCGAGCCGCCTCCGTGGTGTCCCCCGCCGCCCCTCGATATCGACCCGCCCCCACCACTGCTGTAGGCGGACCTCCCGCTGCCACCGCACTGCGCCGTCCAGGGGTGACTGTCGCAGAACAATTCGCGGGTCGACTCGTGGGAGTAGGTGAGGTAGCACGGCATTCCCCAGCAGTCGTCGCCGATACTGTCGCTGCCCCCGCTGAAAGCGGTGTAGAAGACACCCAAGGCGCTCGGCCGGACCACAGTCATGGCCGCGTTGAAGTAGTCGTTGAGGTTCCAGTTGTGTCCGCTGGGGTCTGTACGCAGTAGCGGGCTGCCACCACCGTACAAGTAGCGGTTACTCCGCCCGGACGGCATCGGGTCCAGTTGCCAAGTGTCCCGCGACCCGAACGCCCCCGTCCCCGGCTGGTACCACCGGGCCGCCATGTTGACGTCGCCGTTCGCCGGGTCCGTCCAGCCTGACTGGTAGCCGATCGCTGGGGTGGAGCCGGCGGTTGCCGTTTCCTTGCCGAAGGGGTCGTAGGACGTCGAGCCGGTCACCGACCGCCCGTCGGCTGCCAGACCGGCGACCAGGTCCGTGTGCTGGTCGGTCAGGGCCCACTGCTTGGTGGTGCTCGTGGAGAGGGAGAGCAAAGAGCCCTCAGGGGTGCGGTTGTAGGCGGTTGTGCCGTCGCCTGCGAGGTTGTTGGAGCCTCCGTCGTAGGTGAACGTCGTCGAGCCGTGCGTCTGGACTCGGTCCAGGGAGTCGTACGAATAGGTTGTCGCGCTGTCGGTGATCTTGCGTTCGAAGGCGTCGAAGGTCAGGGAACGGGCCGGTCCGTTGCCCGTGGTGACCGAGGACTGGGTGCCTCGTGCCGTGTACGTGTACGTCGTCGTGCCGTCCGTCAGCACGCGGTTGCGGGCGTCGAAGGTCGCCGTCACAGAGCCTGCCTTGGTGCGGTTGCCTGCCGCGTCCCACTCGTAGGACGTCGTCGCCGTGCCGTCCTTCGTCCAGGACGTCATGCGGTTCGCGTAGTCGTAGGCGTACGTGTTGGTGCCCGCGCCTGCCGTGCCCGTCGTCTTCTTCGACGTCAGGTTGTCGTCCAGGTCGTAGCCGTACGTCGTCGAGGCGGCGGTCGTGGTGCCGTCCGCCGAGGTGACGGCGTCCGCGTTCAGGCGGCCCAAGTCGTCGTAGGCGTAGGTGCGTTTGGCGGTGACGGTCTGGCCGGTGGTGTACTGCTCCACGCTCGGGCGACCCGCCGCGTCGAAGTCGTACAGCAGGTTGTTGCCGGTGATCGAGTCCCGGACCGTGTCGATGCGGCCCGCGGCGTCGTAGGTGTATTCGGTGGTGCCTGCCGTGGTGGTGCGTTGCGTCATGCTGCCGTCGGCGTTGTAGGCGTACGCGGAGGTGCCCGCGGGGCCTTCGGCGGTCAGCAGCGCGCCTTGGTCGTTGTAGGTGTACGTGTTGCTGGTGAGGCCGTCCGCCGTTCCGACCGCCGTCAGGCGGCCGGTCAGGTCGTAACCGAGGGTGCGGGTCGTCGTCGAGGCCTCCGCGCCCGTGCCCGTCTCCTTCGTCAGGCGGCCGAGGCCGTCGTACGTGCGCTCACGCTTCACCCCGCCCGGCAGGAGTTCCGTGACCGCCTGGCCGGCCTTGTCGTAGACGGTCGTCCAGGTGCGGTCGGCCGGGTTCGGGTGGGCGGTCGTGGACGACTCGATCGTCGACTCGGGCAGGCCCAGGCTGTTGAACGTGTAGACGGTCTTGTTGCCGCGGCCGTCCGTCAGCCGGGTGAGGTTGCCCGCGGCGTCGTAGCCGAGCGACGTCGTGATCGACGTCGTCGCGGTGACCGGTTCGGTCTGGGTGGTCGTGCGGCCCAGCGCGTCGTACGCGTACGTCGATCGGGCTCTGCTCCCGGCGGGGATCGCCGCCGTGCGGTGGCCTTCGACGTCGTACTCGGCGGCCGCCGTGCGCAGGGCGGTCGTGCCGGTGCCGTAGTCGCTCGTCGCGGTGACGTTGCCGAGGGCGTCGTAGGCCGTGGTCGTGCGGCGGTTGGTCGCGTCCGTCGTCTCCGTCTGGCGGCCCAGGCCGTCGTAGTCGAGCTTGGTCGTGCCGGCCGGGTCCGTTATCGTCCTCGGCTCGCCGGCCGGGTTGTAGGTGCTTCTCGTGCTGATGCCCGCCGGTGTCGTCGACGCGGTCTGGTTGCTCGCGTCGTCCCAGGTGTAGCGGTTGACCAGGTTGGCGTTGCTCGGGTAGCGCTCGACGGTGGTCGCCGTCAGCTGCCTGCCGAGTTCGTCGTACGTGGCTTCGGTGCGTGCGCCCATCGGGTCGGTGACCGAGAGCTGGAGACCGGTGGGTGTCCAGGTGGTGCGGGTGACTCCGCCGCCGTCCGCGCTCTCGGGGTTGAGCAGGTCCGAGTCGGTTTCCGCCGACACCGCCGCCGCAGCGTCGGCCGCCGGGTCCGTCCGGGCGGTCAACTGACCGAACTGGTCGTAGGCGTAGCGGGTGACGCGGCCCAGCGGGTCCGTCGCCGTCTGCGGAAAGCCGAGCGCCGTGTACGTGGTGCGGGCGGTCGCCGTCAGAGCGGTCGAGGCGCCCGGTGGGGTGTAGTCGGGCAGGGTGACGGCGGTGGTGCGGCCGAGGCGGTCGACCTCGGTGCGGGTCGCCTTGCCACGGGCGTCCCGCGCGTCGGTGGCCTCGCCGAAGGTGTTGTATCCGGTAAGGGTGGTCGGCTTGGCCGTGGTGGCTGCCGCGCCGTTCTCCTCGCTCTGCACGGCCGGGGCGGTCTCCTGCACCGGGCGGCCCAGCGCGTCGTAGCGGTGGGCGGTGGTGTACGCGGCCGGGTCGGCGCCCGTGACGTTGCCGCGCGGGCTGACCGAGGTCAGGGGCAGGCCGCGGTCGTCGTAGGTGCCGGTGGTGACGTGGGTGGTGGTGCCGTCCGTGAGGGTCTGCTTGGTGACGTTGCCGGCCGGGTCGTACTCGGAGGTCGTGGTGAGCTTCTTGGTGCCGGAGATCGTCTGCGTCTGTTCCTTGACGCGGTCGTCGCCGTCGTAGGTGTAGGTGGCGGTGCGGTTCAGGCCGGACGGGTCCAGGACGCTGGTGAGGGTGCGGCCCAGGGCGTCCACCGTGAACGTCTGGGTGGTGGTGCCGCCGCCGGTGACCTGCTTGGTCAGGTTGCCCGCCGGGTCGTAGGTGTCGGACTCCAGCACGATGTCGTGGCGGGTGCCGTCGGCCTGGGTGACCTGCTTCGCGGTGGTGGTGGCCGCGAGACCGTCGTCGTAGTAGGTGTACGCGGTCGTCGCGCCCATGGCGTCCGTCGTGGACGCCATGCGGCCGGCCGGGTCGTAGGCGTTGGAGACCACCGTCAGGTCGCGCGTACTGCCGGACGGGTCGCCCGTCCAGTCGTCGAGGACGGTCGTGGCGTGCTGGCCGCGGGCCGTGAAGGTGTAGCTGAAGTGGGTGCCCGCGGCGTCGGTCATGCCGACGGCCCGGCCCAGTTCGTCGTGTTCGTACCGGGTGGTGTTCTGCTCGGCGTCGGTGGCGCTGTCGTTGAGGCCGTGGGCGTCGTAGTGGTAGGTGGCGGCACGCTCCGGGTCGCCGCCGGTGGTGTCCTTCGTCGACTCCGACAGGAGGTTGCCGTCCTCGTCGTAGGCGCGGCTGATCACGGCCGTGTGGGTGACCTGAGTGATCTCGTTCTGCACGCCGGCGCCGGTCTCGGTGACGACGTGCGAGGCCGCGTCGTAGGCGTACGTGGTGCTCACGCCGGTCGGGAAGGTGTCGGAGACCTGCTTCTCGGCGGTCTTCCTGCCGAGTCCGTCGTAGGTGTACGACGTCACCAGCCCTGAGGGCGAGGTGACTTCGGCCAGGTCGCCGCCCGCGTAGTAGCGGTACGACGTCTTCGCGCCGCCCGGCGTCGTCTGCGTCAGCACCAGGCCGGCGGGGGCCGTGCCACCGCCGACGGCGGCCTCGGTGCCCGCGGTGTACGTCGTCGTCGCCGCCGAGGCGTCCGGGCGGGTCACGGTCGTGGGCAGGCCCAGCGTGCTGTAGGCGTACTGGGTGCGGTACCGGGTGTCCTTGTGGTCGGTCGAGCGCTGGTCGCTGGTGGTCAGCGGCTTGTCGTTGCGCGGGTCGAGCGGGTCGCTCGCGTTGAGGTAGTAGGAGGAGAAGCCGGTCCAGCACGAGTCGGCGTCCCGGCAGGTCGTGCCCGACACGACGTTGCCGCGCGCGTCATGGCCGGTGACCGTGGCGTGACCGTTGGGGTCGGTGACGGTGTGGAGGTTGCCGGCCGTGTCGTAGGCGTACGAGGTGACCGCGCCGGTGGCGTCCTTCGCCGCGACGATGCGCTGGCCGCGCAGGGCGTCGTAGCTGGTGGTGCTGGTGTGCTGCTGCGGGTCGGTGACCTTCACGGTGGAGGTCAGGCCCGAGTCGGCGGCCTCGGCCTGCGCCCGGTAGTGGGCGGAGACCTGATCGGCGGTCAGCGTGCTGCGGTAGAAGGCGGCCTCGTCGAGCTGGCCGTTGAAGTAGTAGGTGCCGGCGGCCAGGTCCATCCAGCCGCCGTTGGCGTAGCCGCCGCCGAGGTAGATGTACGCGCGGTTCTGGTCGGCGACGGCGCCGTCGATGGAGCCGAGTTTCACGCCGTCCAGGTACAGGCTCTGCGTGGTCGTCGCGGCGGTCAGCACCACGTGGTGCCACTCGTTGTCGGTGACCGCCTGCGGTGAGACGACCGGTGTCGCGGCGGCGCCGCCGGAGAGGTAGAACCTTCCGCGCAGCTTGCCGGCCGCGTCGATGTTCAGGATCGGGTTGGCGGAGGTGGGTGTCTGACCCACGGCCGCGTTCTGGAAATCGAGCAGGACGCCCGACGCGGTGGCGGTGCGGAACCACAGTTCCACGGACATGTCCGTGGTGCCGGACAGTGTCGAGGTGGGGAGCTGGACGGTTCCGCCGCCGCCGACCTTGACGGACCGGTCGTCGCCCGTGCCGAAAACTCCTGTCTGGTCGAGCTTGGAGGTGGCGCTCGTGTCGGGTCGGAAGGTGGCGCTCGGGGCGGATCCGCCGACCTGGCTGGTCAGTGTCGTTCCCTGCGACGCGCCGAGGCGCCAGTAGGCGGCGGGGGCGTCGGCGAGGGCGACTCCGGCGTACTGGTCGCCACGGCCGGCGATCAGGCTGTTGCGGGCGTGGACGTGCTCGCCTGCCACGCCGGTCTGACCGGCGGCGGGCGGCGTGTACGTCCATGCGCCCGAGGTCTCCGTGAACGTGGCCAGGGGCTTGTCGTAGAAGGCGACCTCGTCGATCTGGCCGGTGAAGTTGCGGTAGCCCGCGCTCTGGCCGTCCCAGCTGACCGAGGAGTATCCGCCGCCGACGAAGACCTTCGAGTAGCGCCCCGGGACGACGGCCCCGGTGGTCAGGCTGCCCTGGAGATCGCCGTCCAGGAACAGGGCCTGGATGCCCGCGTTGCCGGTGAGCAGCACGTGGTGCCACCTGTTGTCGGTGACAGCGGTCTTCGACAGCACGCTGTTGCCGGTTCCGGAGAACCTGCCACGGAGCTTGCCCGCGCTGTCCACGAGCAGCATCGGGCGCCAACCGGTCGGGGTGTCCGCGAGGTCGGCGTCCTGGTTGGTGACCAGCACGCCCTGGCTCTCCGTCTTGAACCACAGCTCCAGGGACATCGCGGTCGTGGCGCCCAGCGACTCCAGCGGGAGCTCCAGCGCGCTGTCGCCGTTGAACGTGACGGCGGTGTCGTCGCCGTCGGCGAAGATGCCTGCGCTGCCCAGACCGACGCCGTCGGTGTAGTCGCCGGCCAGTTCGTCGCCGAGCGGGCTGACGGCGTCGGCGCCGTCCCGTTCGCCGAGCCGCCAGTAGCCGGTCGGGGCGCTGCGCTGGACGGTGTCCGCGTAGGAGGACGAGGAGCTCGAGTAGGTCGGTGCCGACACCTTCCAGGTGCCGCCGTTGTCGTCGGTGTGCTCGGTGAGCCGGCCGCTGGCGGAGTCGTAGGAGGCGGTGGCGTGCACGCGGCCGGAGGGCAGGGTGACCTTGGTCATCCGGCCGATCGCGGTGCGGGCGGCGTAGTGATCGGCGATGGTCGCGGGGTCCAGGGTGTGGTCGTAGAGGGAGACTTCGTCCATCTGGCCCTTGAAGGGGTACCAGCCGGCGGCCATGTCCATCCAGCCGCCGTTGGCGTAACCGGTGCCGAGGTAGGGGTAGGCGCGGGTCTGGCCGGCGATGGTGCCGTTGACCGAGCCGAGTTTCACTCCGTCGAGGTAGAGGCTCTGCGTGTTGGCCGCGGCGGTCAGCACCACGTGGTGCCAGTTTCCGTCGGTGACGGCCTGGGGCGAGGTGACGGGCGTGGCGGCGGCTCCGCCGGAGAGGTAGAACCGCCCGCGCAGCTTGCCGGCGCCGTCGATGTTCAGCACGGGGTTGGCCGAGGTGGGCTTCTCGCCTGTCTCGGCGTTCTGGAAGCCCACGAGGACCCCGGCGGCCGTGGTCGACTTGAACCAGAGTTCGATCGTCGGGAAGGCGGAGTTCTTGAAGGTGTCCGCGGGCAGTTCGACGAGCGAGTCGACGCCGTCGAACCCGGCGGAGGTGTCCGTGGTCCCGGAGATCGCCGAGTCCGTGCCCAGCTGGGTGTCGCGGTGCACCGCGTCGTTCAGGCCGGTGCGCGAGACGGCCTCGCCTGCGGCCGCCGAGCCCTCGCTCTCGCCGAGACGCCAGTAGGAGGTGGGGGCCGCGTCCAGGACGCCGCTGCGGTAGACCGAGCCGGTGCCGTACTCGTACGCCGTGCACTTCGTGGTGGAGGTCGGCGGGCAGACGCTGGTGAGCAGCTCACCGGTGTAGCCGTACGCCCAGGTCAGGCCCGAGGTAACGGCGTCGACGGCGCTGGTGGTGACGGTGGTGACGTGGTTGCCGGTCCATCCGAAGGACAGGGAACGGCCCGAGAGGTCGTCGGTCACCTTCTTCACCGGTCCCCCGGTCGAGGTCTCGTGGGTGACGGTCTGGCCGCGGCCGGCCGAGTCGGTGATCTTGGTGAGCACTCCTGTGGAGAGGAAGCGGTAGGTGGTGCCGGAGCGCTCCCGCAGTACCCAGTCGGTGGACTGGCGGGCCAGTCTGAGCGAGCCGCCGGACGGGCCGGTGAAGGTGCCGTCGGCGTTCTTGCCGAACCGCACCTGGGAGCCGTCGGACAGGGTGACGAGGACGGACGCCGTGGACGGCTCTTCCCTGAGCTGCATGTCCCAGCGCGTGGACCAGCCGGTGCCGAACGCGCCGCCGGTGCGCGGGTCGAGGGAGTTGTAGGTACGGGTGAGGGACAGCTCCGGTCCGACGGTGGTCAGTGCCGCGTCGGTCGCGGCCGTGACGTAGTTGCCCTCACGGGTGCCGATCTCCTTGCCGTCGTCGGCCCCGCCGAGGTGGCTGGTCACGGTGGGCTGGGGAACCTGCGTGGTCAGCAGCGCGGCGCCGGGACGGGTGGAGGTGGCGGAGCCGTCGTAGGCGTATGCGTACCAGGCGTACGTCTTGTCCCAGGACAGCCAGCCGGAGGGCACGGCCCACTGCTGCTCGCTGCTGCGCGTACCCGTTCTGCAGTTCTTGCGCAGGTCGCTGCCTTCGACCTCGCAGACCTCGTAGGAGTACTGCAGGGCGGCGCTCGGATATCTGTCGGCGTCCGTGGCCTTCGACCACAGGGTCGGCGTGAGGGTGTCCACGGTGATGCCGCTGCCCGGTGACTCCGCCGTGAGCTGCGGCGGGATGTTCACGGCGGAGAGCTTGACCGCCGCCCCCGGCACTCCGGCAGCGGTGAAACGGCTGACGCCGACTTCCTCCATCGTCCATTGCACGGTGTAGGTGGCGGGTGTCAGCGGGGCGACCTTCGCGTCCAGCGTGATGGACTCGCCGGGCGAGATGGCCTGCGGCATCGCCGTCCAACGGATCTTGGTGCTGTCGGTGATCTCCTTGCCCGCCGCGTCGAACAGGTTGTACCGCAGCTTGTAGCTGCCGCCCGCAGGCCAGGTCGCCTGCCCCTGGTTGGTGACGGTGACCTTCTCGACGCCCTCGGTGGTGGCGGTGACGGGTGCGGTGAAGTCGCCGAGCGCGTAGGTGGCGCCGTACTTGGTCCAGGTGATGTCCAGGCTCGGCTTGCCGCCCGGGTAGTCGTCGGAGCCGAACTGCTTCCAGCCCTTGGAGTCGGTGGCCGACGCCTTCACGGCGAGGCCGTAGTTGTTCTTGCGGGCGTGCGTCCAGTCGTCGACCAGTTTGCGGCCGGCGGCGCCGAGTTTGATGGTCTCCCACGCGGCGCCGCAGGACCAGGTCTCCGTGCCCGAGGGCCGCCAACCGTGCGCGAAGCTCTTCGACGCCAGTGAGGCGCCCGTCGAGGGTCCCGGCCACTTCGACGTCGTGGACTCGGCCCAGTTCGAGGTGATCGGGTGCACGGTCACCGGCCGGGCGGTGCACGACTGCGACCAGGTGTTGTACAGCGCGAGGTTGGCGCTGACCACCCAGGCGTTCTTCAGGGTGGTCTCCACGCCGGTGAAGCGCAGGAAGGCCGCCGCCTTGTGGCTGCCGCCGTCGTACGTGCCGACCTTCAGCACGGTGTCCGAGGCGAAGTTCTGGTTGTACGGGTACTCGACGTAGGTGCCGGAGGTGGCGTTGAAGGAGTTGACCGACGGGTCGACCCGGACGGGGAAGACCCGCTCCGGCGCGGTCAGCCACTCCTTGTCGAGCTTGACCACCAGGACCTGCCGGCCGTCCTCCACGGCCAGTTCGTAGGTGACGCCGGAGGAGATCACGCCCTCGTTGGAGTCGGGGGCGAGGTGGGAGTCCTGCATCCAGCCCGCCGGGGTCCAGGCGCGGACGGTGCCCTCGGCGTCGGCGAACAGGACGTTGCCGTACGCGTCGAGGGCGGCCGTGAGGCCCTCGAGTTGCAGCGGGAAACGCCACTCGGTCGGCGCGTCCGCGTCCTTGAGGACCAGGGTCTCCTTGACCGAGTCGCTGCCCGCGATGAACTCCAGGTCCGAGTTGGGGCGCGCGTTCTCGTAGGTGAGGGTGCTGTCCTCGGCCTGCCCGGCCACGGGGTGCGCGTCGTCCACGCCGTAACCGACGGAGACACCCTCGTCGACCTGCATCCGCACCACCGGGTCGGCGTCGGCCGTTCCGGCGAACTCGATCTGCGCCTCGGTCGAGCCGGTCTCCCAGCCCTCCTCGTCCGCGCTCATCGTGCTGGGCCCTGACGAGTCCTTGGGTACGAGGGTCGTGTCGATGGGCTGCCAGCTGCCGTCCGCCGCACGGAAGTTGACCGGCTGCGTGTAGAAGCGGGTGGTGTAGGTGCCGTCCGGGTTGAGATAGGTGCGCTCGCGCTCCGCGCGCTCACCCGCCATCTCCTTGCTGCGCTTGGCGTCGAAGCCCTGCGGAGTGACGGTTCCGGGCGCCTCGACCTCGACGGCAGGTCCGGGCTCGGGCGTCCGGGCGGTGCTGGGCAGGCGCGTGACGCCGTCAGCCTGCTCGGCCGGGAGCTCGCCCGGCGCGGTGAGCGCCCCGTCGCGCCCGCCCTTCGCGGAGGCGTCCGTGGCCTGCGCGGACGCGGTGTGACCGCGCCCCGCGGCGGAACCCCACCGCTGGTCGGGGGCTTCCCCGGAACCGACGCCCGTGGACTGCCCCACAGCGAAGGCGACTTGGTCGGTCCCGGCCAGCACGGCCAGGACGAAGACAACAGCAAGAACCAGCGGACGTGCCGGACGCACGGAATCCCCCCACCCAAACGATCACGAGTGGGCAACTTCTAAAGGATCTCCAAACAAAAGCACAAGATATTCACACGGTTCCCTCAGGTGAAGTGAATATGATCACACGTCAATTCCCCGCAGAACGCCCCCACTTCGTCACCCGATCTCCACCACCCGCGCCCAAGCCGGCGGCCGATCCGGCACATGGTCGGGGTCTTCCTCGTCGTAGGAATCCGAAGTCCGCGGGAACAGGCCCACCACCGTCCGGCACGGCGGGCGGGTGTCCGGCCAGGGGGTCTGGCCGTCGGTCAGGACCACGACGACGTCCGGTCGGGGCGACACCCGCAGTGCCTTGGCGAAGCCCGTGCGCAGGTCCGTGCCGCCGCCGCCCACCAGCGGAATCCCCTCGGCGCGACACAGCGGGTGCGCGATCCGGGCCGCCGCGTCGCACGGCACCACGGTGACCAGGTCGCGCCGGCCGCCCACGGCCCGGGAGATGGCGGTGACCTCGATCAGCGCGCTGCCCAGCTCGGCGTCGCTGACCGATCCGGAGGTGTCGATGACGACGCTCACCCGGGGCGGCCTGCGCCGCAGGCTCGGCAGGACCGCGCCCGGGACGCTCGCCGAGCGGCGGGACGGACGACCGTAGCTGTAGTCCTCGCCCGCGCCCGGCCCGGAGGTCGCCGAGCGGACGGCCGCGCCCAGCAGCTCCCGCCACGGCTGCGGCGGCTGGAACGCCTCCTCCGCCCACCGCCGCCACTGCTTCGAGGCCCGGCCCGGCCGCCCGTTGATGCCCTGCGCCACCCGGAACCGGACCGCGTCCCGCTCCTGCGCGCTGAGCCCGTGCGCCCCCTCGGGCCCCAGCTCCCAGTCCCGTTCCAGTCCGTCGGCGCCGCTGCCGCAGTCCAGCCAGGAGAGCCCGTCGGTGAACCGCCCGAGCCGGAACCGGCTCAGGTAGTCCTCCATGAGCTTGCCGTCGGGCAGCCCCATCGACGCGGGACGGACGACGCCCTCGGGCTGGGCCAGACCGTCTCCGTAGACGTCGTCGTTGATCTCCAGATCCGCGGCGATGTTCATCCGCAGCCGCTCCCCCGGCCCGGTCAGCCCGCGCTCCCGCGCGACCCGGTCACTGCGCCCGTGGTGGTCGCGCAGCAGGTGCGACACCTCGTGCACCCACACCCCGGCCAGCTCCTCCACCGGCGTCCGGGCCACGAACGCGGGTGAGGCGTAGCAGCGCCAGTGCCGGTCCACCGCCATGGTCGGCACCCGTCGCGACTCCACGACGTGCAGGGCGAACAGCGCCGTCGCCAGATAGGGCCGGGCCCGGGCGGCCTGCAGCCGGGCGGCGAGCAGCTTGTCGCGGTCGAGCGGACTCTCGACCTCGTGGGAGGTCATCGGGCGGCCTTCTCCAGGTCTGCGACCCGCGCCGCCGCCTCGTCCGCCCGCCGGGACAGGCCGACGGCCCCGGCGAGGCGCTCGATCGAGTCCGGGACGTCCCAGTCCTCCTGCCGCAGACTGGCCAGGGTGGTCGCGGGGACGACGACCAGATCCGGGGCCCCGGTCTCGACGGCCTTCACCAGCAACGCCCATGCCGCGTCCCAACGCGACCGCTCCGGACGGGCGCGAACCGCCGCCACGACCCCGTCGAGCACGGCCTGCCGCAGATCCCCCCGCTCGGGCAGCTCGGCCCGCGCCGGATCGGCGAGCAGCGTCTCGGGATCCGGGAGGTCCATCCGGTCCAGGCTCGCCAGCAGCTCCAGCCCGGGGCCGTCCCCGACGGTGCCGCGCACCAGCAGGGAGAGCACTTCCCGGGACGACCCGGCGGCGGTCGCGAACGCGACGAGGCTCAACGTCATGTCCCAACTGCGCGGCGACGGCCAGGCTCCGCCCCGCCGCGTCTCCCCGCTGGGCAGCCGGTGCACGAGCGTGGGCCGGGCGGACAGCAGCCCGCACACCGCACGGCGGGCGAAGTCCACGGCCTCCGGCAGCCGCTCCGGGTCGAGCCGGGGCAAGGTGGCCCGGGGCCAGGTCCCGCCGAGTCCGCGGACGACGACCTCGTGGTCGTGGGTCCACTGCAGATGCACGAACCGGTTGGCCAACGGCGGGCTCAGCTCCCAGCCGTCGGCCGCCGAGGACCGCGGGTTGGCGGCGGCCACGATCCGTACCCCGGGCGGCAGTCGCAGCGCGCCGATGCGCCGCTCCAGCACCAGACGCAGCAGCGCGGCCTGCACGGCGGGCGGCGCGGTGGACAGCTCGTCCAGGAACAGCAGTCCCCGGCCGGCCCGCACCAGCCGCACCGCCCAGTCCGGTGGGGCCATCGGCACCCCCTGCTCGGCGGGATCGTCCCCGACGACGGGCAGCCCCGAGAAGTCGGACGGCTCGTGCACGCTGGCGATGACGGTGGTCAACGGCAGGTCGAGGGCCTCGGCGAGCTGGGTGAGCGCGGCGGTCTTGCCGATCCCCGGCTCGCCCCAGAGCAGCACGGGCAGATCGGCGGCCACCGCGAGGGTCAGGGCCTCCAACTGGACGTCGGGACGCGGTTCGGTGGTGGAGTCGCGGAGCAGGGTCAACAGGTCGGCGGCGACGTCGAGTCGGGAGGGGGCGGCAAGGGGGGTGAGGGGGGTGCAAGTGGGCATGGGCGATCACCTTTCGGGGTTGGCGAGAAGAACGGGCGGGCGAACTCGAGGACCGGTGGGTGAAGTCAGCGACCGAGGGTGTGGCGCGGGTGCGAGCGGTGGCCGCGGGGACGGTCGGCGGACGGCCGCAGTCCCACCCGGCGCGGTCCGGGCGTGGCCAGCCCGGCGCGGAACAGCCCGTAGGCGATCCGCCGCCGCGCGGCCGCCTCCAGTTCGTCCCGCAGAGCGCCGTCGCGCAGCACCGCGTCCGTCCCGAGCAGCCCCTCGACGACGGCCAGCGCACCGGCGATGTCGCCGTGGACGAGGCGTTCCCGGACCCCGGCGAGACAGTGCGGCCGCCGATGGGCCTCGTCGATGGCCTGGAGACAGGGCAAGGGCGTACCGGTCAACGCGACCAGCAGTTCCTCCCGGCGGATCTCGCCGGGGTCGTGATCGAGCGGAACGAGAACCCCGTCGACCAGGCCGATGCGGTGCGTGTCCCCTCGGCACTCGACGAGACGCGGCTGCCCGGCCCGGTCGTCGGCCCGCAGCCGCCCGTCCGACGAGGGGGAGTGCCCCGGCGCCAAGGCCGAGGCGACGAGCGGATGGAGCCGGTCGACGTCGATGGCGCCGGCCCGGATCAGCTCCAGATCGGGTGGCGTCCAGGTAGCCGCGTCGGGCAGCACGGGCAGCGCGGAGCCGTCGCCGCGCCGGGGTGACGCGGTGATCCGGAAGGTGGCCGCCCCGACCCCGTCGAGGACGAGCCGTTGCCGTTTCCCGAGCCGCACGAGAACGGACGTGGACCGGGTGGGCTCATCGGCCCGCAGGAGGATCTCGGCCTCGTCGGCCCACCGGTCGACGGCAAGGCCACGCCCGTCCGGCGCGGTCCCGGCCCGCTCGCGCAGTTCGTCGGTCCTGCGGGCGTCCCAGAGGTGACGATGCAGATCGAGCCGAAACCGCCGACTGGGCCGGGGGTGTGGATGTGGATGTGGATGACCGTGGCGGTGGGACCCGTCCCACACCGCGAGGCTGATCCGCTGCCCGGCGTCCGCCCAGGCGGGCGGAGTCCGCACGACGAGGTGCGCCGGCCACTTGGTGTCGTCCCGCCCGGGGCGGTCGTACCGGGCCAGGGCGACGGTCAGCCCGGGTCTCAGCAGCCCGTCGGGAGCGACCCGCGGCAGATGCCAGCGCAGCAGATCGGGAGCCAGGTGCCGGAGATCGGCCTTGAGCCGGGAGGTGATTTCACGACCGTGCGCGGCCGTCACGGCACGCAGGTCAAGATCGACGTCGATGCCTGCGGCGGCGCACGCCCCCGCCCAGTCGCCGACATGCCGGCGGGCGGTCGCGGTCTCGATCATGGAGGCCGGCACGGCGAACTCGCGCACGCGCGGCCAGAAGGAAAAGCGGGTGTCGTCCCTGTTCGCGGTCTGAGTGAGCATCAGCACTCACCTTGCGCGGACAGGACCCCCGATCTGTGGAGAGAGTGAGTCGTCATCGCGGGGAGCATAACGCGCCCCGGGCCGCCCGGCCCAGCCATTTCAGGACGTGGGGGAACTCGTCCTTCTCAGTTCGTCCCGGCGCCTGCCATCATCGGGGCTGCGTGCAGGGGGACGGGAGGACGCATGGGTGAGGCCGAGGCCGTGCCATGGACGGCGGACCGCACCTGGCCGGCGGGCTCGTACCTGAGCCAGCTCTCCGGGGAGTCGCGCCGGGCGCTCGTCGACGCGGGTGCCCAGGTGTCGTACGGCCCCGACGAACTGCTCTTCCGGGAAGGGGATCCGGCGTCCTACCTGCTGGTCATCCGGACGGGCCTGGCGAAGGTGACCGCCTCCTCGGAGTCGGGTCAGGAGACGCTGCTCGCCATCCGCTGCCCCGGGGACGTCATCGGGGAGCTCTCGGCGCTGGAGAAGACCCCCCTGCGGTCGGCCACGGTCGCCCCCGCCGGTCAGGTGACCGCCTGGCGGTTGTCCCACCGGGCCTTCTTCCGGCTGGCCGAAGACCATCCCGACCTCGGCGCCGCCCTGTTCCGGGTGGTCACGGCCAAGCTGCGCTCGGCGACCGTCGCGCGGGTCGAGGTGCACACGTACAGCGTGCGGGTGCGACTGGCCCGCGTCCTGCTGTCGCTGGCCGATTCACTGGGCCACCCGCAGGAGGGCGGCACGGTGCTCGACGTGGCGCTGAGCCAGGCCGAGCTGGCCGCGCTGGTGTCCGCCTCGCCCGTCTCCGTCGCCAGGGCGCTGCGGGAGTTCCGCAGGGCGGGAATGCTGGAGAGCGGCTACCGCCAGCTGAAGCTGCGGGACCGGGCGGCGCTGACCGAGGTGGCTCAGGGGACATGACGAGTCGACACCCGTAGCGCGGTGGACGTGGAGGTCCCTACGCCGTCCGCATGAATTCGGGGCACTGCAAACGCAGGCAAAACTGCGGGCTACCACCCCCGCAGCCTGCCTGCGCGGTCACCGGACGAGGGCTCGGCAAAGAGACTCCACCCGATCCGACCAGCCTAGACGCAGGGACGTCGGCGGAACTATGTCGGATGACAAGGTTCGCGGGCCTTGTCGTCTCTTTGCTTTCGGCCCTGCGTGGGTGGCTCGGTGGGACATCGGAACGTAGCGTGGGCAGTCGCCCGACGATGCATCAGACGCGCCTCCTACCAGGGCGCGAGGCGTCGGTCACCCCGCAGGGCTCGGCAACCAGGCTCACAGGAGACGAACGTGACAGCACATCTGTGGACGTTGTTGATCAGAGCGTCGGTAGCGGACGCTGCCATTCCCCCGCCAAGCTCCCCCAGTTCTTCCAGTTCCTCCCGCTCCTCCCTTCGGGGCTAGTGGCATGAACCGCGCCGGACACCCGGATTCCGACCGCCCGATCCCTGCCCGAGGGAGCCGGGCGCCCTTCGTACCCGAGTGTCCGGTGCAGCCGGAGCGACTGCGAGCCGAGCACTTCCAGCAGCTCAAGACGCTCCATCTGGCGCCCGAGGACTTCGTCGTGGCCGGCAGCGCGCCCCTGTTCATCCGCGGATTGCGTGAGCATGTCACCGACCTGGACATCGTCGCGCGGGGCGCCAGCTGGAACCACGCCCTGTCCCTGTCCCGGTCCCAGTCCCTCCACGGCCCCCAGCACGCCCCGTACGGGGACGTCCTGTCCGTGCGCTTCTTCGGCGCCCGGATCGAGGTGCTGAACGGATGGTTCCCGCCCCTGTTCGGAACGGTCGATCGCCTGATCCAGGACGCGGAGCTCGTCAACGGAATCCGATTCCTGACGCTGGGTGACACCCTGCGCTGGAAACGTCACCTGGACCGCCAGAAGGATCGCCACGACGTCAGCAGAGCCGAAGCCGCGTCCTATCCCCTGCTCCGCTCCGGGCGCGAGCAGGGGCCGGGACGCAGCGGTCACGTGCGGGACACGACGCCGCAGCCCTCGCTGCGGTTGGCGTCGATCTCCCGGCTGCGGTCGTAGGGATCCGACGTCGGCCCGGTCGGAGCGGCGCCCGTGGGCTCGGCCTCGGCCCTCGTCGAGAACCGGGGGTGCAGATAGCCGTCGTAGACGTCGCAGGCGGTGTTTCCGGCCTCCTCCTCGTAGTTCCTGACGGTGATCGTCCCCGGGGTGACGAGGTACTTCGTGGGATCGGAGAGCTCGACGTCGAGGACGCGACGGACGATGGTGCGGGAGACCTCGGTCGAGCCCTGGGCGGCCTGCACCAGCGGGTAGACGAAGGTGTAGTCGGCGTGCACGGCGACGGAGGCCTGCTCACCCGCCTTGAACGTGATCCGTCCCCGGGTCTTGACCACGTCACCGGCCGGCCGCACCTCGGCGGGGTCGAAGCGGCTGAACATCGGCAACGGATCATGCTTCTCGTCCGGCTTGCTCAGTGAGGTGTTCAGCAGGCCGACCAGCTCCTTCTGCCGGGGGTCGATCACCGCGAACGCGGTCTCGGGACGCCCGCCGCGCAGGGTGACCGGGTCGAGATTCGCGTCGACCAGAAGCTTCTTGGTCAGTTCCAGCGCCTGCGCCACCTGGGCCTTGGACAGCGATCCGACGGGCGTGGCCTCAGGCAGCACGATGCCGGCCGCACCGTCGGCCCACTGCAACGCCGGTGAGCCGAGGAACGGCTGCTTGAGCGTGGGCTTCTCGGCGTCCACCGCACCGGGCGCGCCGGTCGGAGCCGCGGTCTCGACGGGCAACGGCGACGCGGCGGCCTCCGGCTCCCCGGCTCCGAAGGGATCTCCGGGAATCAACGAAGGTCGCATGGCGGCGACGGCCAGAACCACGGCGACGGGCAGGCCGAGGAAGACCCAGAGCCGCCGACGCTTCCGAGCGGCCCTGCCTTCCATCTCCTGCAGAGCCGGCCCGGTACGCCACCCCTCGGGCGCCTCCCCGCGGGCCTCCTGCTGCCGCAGCCGCTCGGTCACCATCCGCGCCCGCGCGGACGGCTCCTTCGGAGCGGAGGCCGGTATCCCACGCTCACTGTCCTGGAGGAACTTCGCCCACTCCGCGTCGGATATGGAGCTCCCGGACCCGGACGACTTGCCGTCCCCGTCTCCATCCCCCTGTCCCGAACCGGATATGTGCTCATCGGACGGTCTGTCAGACACGCGCCGTCGGCCTTTCTGCGAGTCGATTGCCGAGCGGCTCAGCCTATGCCAGCCCGGTTCGGGCGGGACAAGGGTTCGCCTCTCACCGCAGAGCGACGTGCGAGCGCGCGGGCGCTGTGGTTCACCACGCCCGCGCGCCGAAGAACCGGCCGAACCGGCCCTACCGCAGCACCACCCCCGCCCCCTCCACCACTTCCTCCGGCGGCACGGCCACCACGCCCAGTTCTGCGCCGGAGGCGAGGAGGCGGTGGGTCGGGAGGATGCGGACCGTGTAGCCGTAGGGGCCGGTGCGGTCGAGGGAGAGGGGGCCCTCGTAGGACCAGCGGCCCTCCAGGTCGGGGCCGCCCGCCGGTTTGAGGGGGACCGTCGTCGCGTCCGTGATGTGGTCCTCCTCGTCGACCCGGCCGGAGACCGCCTGGACCTCGACGTCGTCGGGGGCGAGGTCGCCGAGGCCCACGCGGACGCGCAGGGAGAGCGTGGTGCCGAGTTCGGCCGTCGTCGTCGCGACCGACGTCTCGACGTGATCGACCGTCACCGCGTGCCAGGCGGCGCGCACCCGGTGCTTCCAGGCGGCCAGGTCGCGGGCGACGTCGGGGGTCATGGTGCGGTGGGCGTGGGCCGCCGGGGTGTAGAGGCGTTCCACGTACTCGCGGACCATGCGTCCCGCCAGCACCTTCGGGCCGAGGAGGGTGAGGGTCTGGCGGACCATCTCGATCCAGCGGTCGGGCAGGCCGGAGCGGCCGCGCTCGTAGAAGCGGGGGGTGATGCGCTGTTCCAGGAGGTCGTAGAGGGCCGCCGCCTCGATGTCGTCGCGGTGGTCGGGGTCGGTGCCGGCGCCGTCGGCCGTGGGGATCGCCCAGCCGAAGTCGGGCTGGAACCATTCGTCCCACCAACCGTCCAGGACGGAGAGGTTGAGGCAGCCGTTGAGCGCCGCCTTCATGCCTGAGGTACCGCAGGCCTCCAGGGGACGCAGGGGGTTGTTCAGCCAGATGTCGCAGCCGGGGTAGAGCTTCTGGGCCATCGCCATGCCGTAGTCCGGCAGGAACACGATGCGGTGACGGACTCGCGGGTCGTCGGCGAACCTGACCAGTTCCTGGACCAGGCGTTTTCCGCCGTCGTCCGCCGGGTGGGCCTTGCCCGCCACCACGATCTGGATGGGGTGCTCCGGGTGGAGCAACAACTCCGTCAGGCGGTCGCGGTCGCGCAGCATCAGCGTCAGGCGTTTGTAGGACGGGACCCGGCGGGCGAAGCCGATGGTGAGGACGTCCGGGTCCAGGGCTCCGTCGATCCAGCCCAACTCGGCTGTGCCTGCGCCCCGTTGACGCCATGACGCGCGCAGCCGGCGCCGTACCTCGACCACCAGCTGCTCGCGCAGATCGCGGCGCAGCTCCCAGATGTCCTGGTCGGGGATGTCCGTGACGGCGTCCCAGCGGTCGGAGCCGCCGACGCTCAGGGCGTCCTCGGCGCGTTCGGCGCCGACCTGCCGGGCGCCGAGGCGCAGCACCTCCGGGGCGACCCAGGACGGGGCGTGCACGCCGTTGGTGACCGAGGTGATCGGCACCTCCTCGGGGTCGAAGCCGGGCCACAGTCCGGAGAACATCTCCCTGCTCACGCGGCCGTGCAGCAGCGACACGCCGTTCGCGCGCTGGGCCAGGCGCAGGCCCATGACGGCCATGTTGAAGAGGTTCGGCTCGCCGCCCGGGTAGGTCTCCATGCCGAGGCGCAGGATGCGGTCGACGTCCATGCGGGGCAGCTCGGCGTCGGGGCCGAAGTGCCGGGCGACCAGCCCACGGTCGAAGCGGTCGATGCCGGCCGGGACGGGGGTGTGGGTGGTGAAGACCGTCCCGGCCCGGACGGCCTCCAGCGCGGGGTCGAAGTCCAGCCCCGCGTCGGCGAGTTCGGCGATGCGCTCCAGGCCGAGGAAGCCCGCGTGGCCCTCGTTGGTGTGGAAGACCTCGGGTTCCGGGTGCCCGGTCAGACGGCAGTACGTGCGTACCGCGCGGACACCTCCTATGCCGAGCAGCATCTCCTGGAGGAGACGGTGTTCGCTGCCGCCGCCGTAGAGCCGGTCGGTCACCCCGCGTTCGCCGAGGTCGTTCTCCTCGACGTCGGAGTCGAGCATGAGGAGCGGGACGCGGCCGACCTGGGCCAGCCAGATCCGGGCGTGCAGCGACCTGCCGCCGGGCAGGGCGAGGGAGACCTGCGCCGGGGTGCCGTCGTCCTCCCTCAGGAGGGTCACCGGCAGCTCGTTGGGGTCGAGGACGGGGTAGTGCTCCTGCTGCCAGCCGTCCCGGGAGAGCGACTGGCGGAAGTAGCCGTGCCGGTAGAGCAGGCCCACGCCGATCAGCGGCACGCCCAGGTCGCTGGCCGCCTTGAGGTGGTCGCCGGCGAGGATGCCGAGGCCGCCGGAGTACTGGGGCAGCGCGGCCGTGACGCCGAACTCGGGCGAGAAGTAGGCGACGGCGGCGGGCAGCCCGGCGGTGGCGGGCTGCGCCTGGTACCAGCGGTCGCCGGTCGTGTAGTCGTGCAGGTCGTCGGCGGCGGCGGTCAGCCGACGCAGGAAGCGGCGGTCCTCGGCGAGTTCGGCGAAGCGTGCGGGGCGCACGTTGCCGAGGAGTCTGACCGGGTCGCCGTCGGAGGTGGCCCAGCGCTCGGGGTCGACGGACCGGAAGAGGTCGCGGGTCTCCGCGTGCCAGGACCAGCGCAGGTTGCGGGCCAGGTCGCTGAGTGGCCGGAGGGGGTCGGGGAGGAGGGGTCGGACGGTGAATCGACGGATCGCCTTCACATTCCACCTCGGCGTGCGTGAGGAAGGGACGCACGGCGGTGTGCGTCACGTCTTTGTAAGAAGGTACCGGCGTCGGTGTCGGGCTTGGTGGGGACTGGCCGCCCGCGGACCCCCGCTTTCGGCCCGGACGGCCTCGTCCTCGAACGCCGGACGGGCCGGGAGTCACCTGACGCGGCGTCCCGGGGCGCCGTGGGATGGCCTAAAAAATGCGTTTTCGCCCTCGCAGGCCACCTTGTGGCAGTTCGCCCCGCACGAGAGGCTGTAGCCGAGTCGAGGAGGGGAACTCGAACCATGGCACGGACGCGAACACGGCGTCTGCGCCGGGCGGGGGGCCTGACCGCGGTCGTCACGACCGTGGTGCTGTCGGCCGTCACCCTGCCCGCGCACGCCGCACCGGAGAGCACTTCGCTCGCCGCACCGGAGGGGACATCACTCGCCGCACGCAGCGGGCTGATACTCGGCGCCGGTCTGCCCGGCGCCGTCGGCGGAAGCTATCTCGTGACGCTGAAGGGGGGCACGAAGGCGTCGTCGCAGGGCGGACGACGTCTCGCCAGAGAGTACGGGGCGACGATCAGCCACACCTACGGCACGGTGCTCAACGGGTTCGCCGTCGAAGCCGACGAGAGACAGGCGCGGCGGCTCGCGGCCGACCCGCGGGTGGCCTCGGTCGTCCAGGACACGCGGGTGACGCTGGACGTCGTCGGGAGGAACCCGCCGTCCTGGGGGCTGGACCGCGTCGACCAGCCGAGCCGGCCGTTGGACGGCAAGTACAGCTGGCCGAAGTCCGCGGGCGCCGGTGTCACGGTGTACGTGATCGACACCGGTGTCCGGATCACCCACGCCGACTTCGGCGGCCGGGCGAGCTACGGCTGGGACTTCGTCGGCGGTGACCGGATCGCCTCCGACGGCAACGGACACGGCACGCACGTGGCCGGCACCGTGGCGGGCGCGAGCCTCGGCGTGGCCAAGAAGGCCAAGGTGGTCGCGGTGCGCGTGCTCGACGACTCCGGTGCGGGCACCACCGCGCAGGCCATCGCCGGCATCGACTGGGTCACCCGGCACGCGCGCAAGCCGGCGGTCGCCAACCTCAGTCTGGGCGGCGGCTACAACGCGGCGCTGGACGCGGCCGTCCGCACCTCCATCCGGTCCGGCGTGACCTACACCGTCGCGGCGGGCAACCTGGGGCAGCCGGCCGCCCTGCACTCCCCCGCCGATGTGCGGGAGGCCATCACGGTCGGGGCCACCGACCGGGGGGACGCCAGGGCGGGCTTCTCCAACTACGGTTCCGCCCTCGACCTGTTCGCGCCGGGCGTGTCGATCACCTCCGCGTCGCACGCGAGCGACACCGGCCGGGTGGCGTACTCCGGTACGTCGATGGCGGCGCCGCACGCGGCGGGCGCGGCCGCGTTACACCTTGCCGACCACCCGAAGGCCACGCCCGCACAGGTCGCGAGGGCGTTGATCGCGGGAGCCTCGAACGGCAAGGTCTCCGGCCGGGGGAGCGGTTCGCCGAACAGACTCCTTCAGGTCCCACCCGTCAGGTGACGGGGTGCCGGAACCGGCCCCGTTCCCCGTGAACGGGGCCGGTCTTGTGCGAGGACATACGCGCGAGTAGTTAACAAAGGGCCGGATTGCTCACCCGAATAGGGTGGAAGGCTCCTCCGGTACCCCCTCGCAGGACCCCCTCCCCACCACATCCATCCGCCTACCCCCCGTTGATGCGGACAGGAGCGGTCATGCCAGCCAGGCACCACCCGTCAACACCCCCGACGACCCGCCCCAAGCACGCCACGAACGGCACGAACGCCACGAACGCCACGAACGGCACCGACACCAAGCACCTCGCGCCCGCCCCCGCCGTCGGGCGCATACCCGTCCTCGACGTCCGCCCGCTGGTCCAGCAGGGGCGCCGGCCCGCCAAGGCGGTCGTCGGTGAGACGTTCGAGGTCTCGGCGACCGTGTTCCGGGAAGGGCACGACGCCGTCGCCGCCAACGTCGTCCTGCGAGATCCGGACGGCAGGCCCGGCCCGTGGACGCCGATGCGCGAACTCGCCCCCGGCACCGACCGCTGGGGCGCGGACGTCACCCCGGACGCGACGGGCCGCTGGACGTACACCGTGGAGGCGTGGAGCGATCCGGTCTCCACCTGGCGACATCACGCCCGCATCAAGATCCCCGCGGGGATGGACACGGAGCTGGTCCTCGAAGAGGGCGCGAGTCTCCACGAGCGGGCGGCCGCAGGCGTGCCGAAGGGGCCCGACCGGGGCGTGCTGCGGGACGCGGCCGACGCGCTGCGCGACGAGACCCGCCCGCCCGTCTCCCGCCTGGCGGCGGCGCTGACGCCGGAGGTCGACGCCGTTCTCGGCCGGCGCCCGCTGCGGGAACTGGTCACCGCCTCCGAGCCGCTGCCGCTGCTCGTGGAGCGGGAACGGGCCCTGTACGGCTCCTGGTACGAGTTCTTCCCCCGCTCGGAAGGAACGGCCGAGCGCCCGCACGGCACCTTCCGCACGGCCGCGCGCCGACTGCCCGCGATCGCCGAGATGGGCTTCGACGTCGTCTATCTGCCGCCGATCCACCCGATCGGCACGACGTTCCGCAAGGGCCGCAACAACACCCTCGACCCCGGGCCGGACGACGTCGGCGTGCCGTGGGCGATCGGCGCGCCGGAGGGCGGGCACGACGCCGTGCACCCGGAGCTGGGCACCATCGAGGACTTCGCCTGGTTCGTGGAGCGGGCGCGCGAGCTCGGGCTGGAGATCGCGCTCGACTTCGCCCTCCAGTGCTCCCCCGACCACCCCTGGGTGCACAAACACCCCGAGTGGTTCCATCACCGGCCCGACGGCACGATCGCCTACGCCGAGAACCCGCCGAAGAAGTACCAGGACATCTACCCGATCGCCTTCGACGCCGACCTCGACGGTCTGGTCGCCGAGACCCTGCGGGTGCTGCGGCACTGGATGGCGTACGGGGTGCGGATCTTCCGCGTCGACAACCCGCACACCAAACCGGTCGTGTTCTGGGAGCGGGTCATCGGGGAGATCAACGCCGCCGACCCGGACGTCGTGTTCCTGGCCGAGGCGTTCACCCGGCCCGCGATGATGCACACGCTCGGCCAGATCGGCTTCCAGCAGTCCTACACGTACTTCACCTGGCGCAACACGAAGCAGGAACTGACGGAGTACCTCACGGAGCTGTCGGGGGAGGCCGCCGCGTACATGCGGCCCAACCTCTTCGCCAACACCCCCGACATCCTGCACGAGTACCTCCAGCACGGCGGGCCGGCCGCCTTCGCGATCCGTGCCGTGCTCGCGGCCACCCTGTCGCCGACCTGGGGTGTCTACAGCGGCTACGAACTCTGCGAGAACACCCCGCTGAGGCCGGGCGGCGAGGAGTACCTCGACTCCGAGAAGTACCAGCTCAAGCAACGCGACTGGGCCGCGGCCGAACGCGAGGGCCGCACCCTCGCGCCCCTGATCACGAAGCTCAACGCGGTGCGGCGGGCCAGTCCCGCCCTGCGACAGCTTCGCGACCTGCACTTCCATCCCACCGACAAGGACACGGTGATCGCCTACTCCAAGAGGAGCTCGAAGACGGACTCGAAGGCGGACTCGAAGACGGACTCGAAGACGAGCGGTTCGAACACGGTTCTGGTGGTCGTCAACCTCGACCCCCACCACACCCAGGAGGCCACGGTCTCGTTGAACATGCCACAACTCGGCCTGGACTGGCACGAGTCGGCACCGGTGCGCGACGAGCTCACCGGCGAGACCTACCACTGGGGCAGGGCCAACTACGTGCGCCTCGAACCGGGCACCCGGCCCGCGCACGTACTCACCGTCCTGCGACCGTCCAACCCGCAGATCGGAGGGTCACCCACACCATGAGCGTCAACGAGCCCGTTCCGGACACCTTCGAGGACACCCCCGCCAAGGACCGCGACCCCGAATGGTTCAAGCGCGCGGTGTTCTACGAAGTCCTCGTCCGTTCCTTCCAGGACAGCAACGGCGACGGCGTCGGCGACCTCAAGGGCATCACCGCCAA